>SSSX01000845.1 GCA_015657735.1 Zoogloeaceae bacterium | reverse complement strand
GTAGGCGCCGACCGGCAGCGTCGGGCTGGCCAGTTGCAGCAGGCGGGCGAGCTGGAGCGAGGCGCTCACCGCGGCTTGAACTCGTGGATCTTCGGCACCGAGCGGTGCGGGCCGTGGCCGGGGTCGTGCAGGTCGCCGGGGGGGCGCGCGTCGCCGTGATGGTAGTGATGGCCGCGGTGGTCGGACGCCGACCCGTAGGCGCCCGCTTCGGGCTGGAAGGGGGCTTCCGCTTCGCCGACCCGGCAGCCCAGGCCGCGCACCATCTCGGCCAGCACGTGGTCGGTCTGGAAGCGCAGCGTGCCGCCGTTGTCGGTCGCCACGATGTGCACCGGCACGTGGCGGTTGCCGAGGTGGTAAGCGGCGCGGGCAAACAGCAATGGCGTGTCGGCGATGGCCTCGATCAGTTTTTCCGGCGCCGCGAGGATTTCGACGACGGCGTCGCCGGCCTCGTCGGCCAGCCGGTCGCCGCCCTGCAGGTGATCGCCGCGTTCGAGGAAAATGCCGGCTTCGCGGCCGGAGGCGAGCGTGACCTTCAGCCGGCTGCGCTTGCGTTCGTCGTAGGCCAGCGCCACCGTATCGGTGGCGGGCTGGTGGGTGCGGTGGGTGAGGATCAGCATGGTCAGAACAGGAAATAACGTTGGGCCAGCGGCAGTTCGGTTGCCGGTTCGCACACCAGATGCACGCCGTCGGCCTTGACCACGTAGGTTTCGGGATCGACGGTGATGGTCGGGGTGGCGCTGTTGTGCACCATGTCCGACTTCCTGAGCGTGCGCGTCCCGGCGACGGCGACCAGCGGCTTGGCGAGGTTCAGCGCGGCAACCGCCGGGTTGTTCAGCGCCGCCTGCGAGACGAAGGTGACCGAGGTTTTCAGCGCCTTGCCGAAGCTGCCGAACATCGGCCGGTAGTGCACCGGCTGCGGCGTCGGGATCGAGGCGTTGGGGTCGCCCATCGCGGCGGCGGCGATCATCCCGCCCTTGAGGATCAGGCTCGGCTTGACGCCGAAGAAGGCCGGCTTCCACAGCACCAGATCGGCCAGCTTGCCGACTTCGATCGACCCGACGGTGTGCGCGATGCCGTGCGTCAGCGCCGGGTTGATTGTGTACTTGGCTATATAGCGCTTGACGCGGAAGTTGTCGTGGCGCGGGCTATCCTCCGGCAGCGCGCCGCGCTGCAGCTTCATCTTGTGCGCCGCCTGCCAGGTGCGGATGATCACTTCGCCGACGCGGCCCATCGCCTGCGAGTCGGACGACATCATCGAGAAGACGCCCAGATCGTGCAGGACGTCCTCGGCGGCGATGGTCTCGCGGCGGATGCGGCTCTCGGCGAAGGCGATGTCCTCGGCGATGGCCGGGTCGAGGTGGTGGCACACCATCAACATGTCGAGATGCTCGTCGATGGTATTGACCGTGTACGGCATGGTCGGGTTGGTCGAACTGGGCAGCACGTTGGGCAGCCCGGCGGCCTTGATGATGTCCGGTGCGTGGCCGCCGCCCGCGCCTTCGGTGTGGAAGGTGTGGATGGTGCGGCCCTTGAAGGCGTCGAGGGTCGCTTCGACGAAACCCGATTCGTTGAGCGTGTCGGTGTGGATCGCGACCTGCACGTCCATCGCGTCGGCCACGCCGAGGCAGCAGTCGATGGCCGCCGGGGTGGTGCCCCAGTCCTCGTGCAGCTTGAGGCCGATGGCGCCGGCCTCGACCTGCTCGACGAGCGCGGCCGGCAGGCTGGCGTTGCCCTTGCCGAGAAAGCCGAGGTTCATCGGAAAGGCCTCGGCCGCCTCCAGCATGCGGTGGATGTGCCACGGCCCCGGCGTGCAGGTGGTGGCGTAGGT
>SSSX01000844.1 GCA_015657735.1 Zoogloeaceae bacterium | reverse complement strand
TGATGTCGGCCTGCGTGGCGAGAAAGCCCGGCGTCGTCGCGCCGCTGCCCGGATGGACGACCAGCGGATCGCCGCCGCGGGACTCGACGACCACCTCGGCCGACGCCGTGTACTGCCGCGGCAGCACCAGACTCACCACCAGCGCCAGCGCCACGACTCCGCCCCACACCGCGAAGAGGCCGGCACGGCGGGCCTTCAGCACCGCCAGAAGTTGTGCGATTCCCATGTTCGCGTCCGCTCAGAAAAGTGCTTCGCGGACGACGACCACGTCGTCGGCCTGCACCGGATCGTTGAGTTGCGGGGTGAGCACACGGGTCGCGCCATCCTCGCCGCGGCGGTGGATGCGGATGCCGCGCTCGGTGCCCCGCGGGCTCAGGCCGCCGCCCATCGCCAGCGCCTGCAGCACCGTCATCTGGCGCTCGACGCGATAGGCGCCGGCACGCTGCACCTCGCCGTACACGTAAACCTGCGGCGCGCGGTGGACGTAAAGCGTGTCGCCGGCCATCACCGGCACGTCCTTCTCGGGCGTCCAGGTGACGAACAGGTCGGTCACGTCGATCTCGGCGCGCACCCGCCGACCGTTGCGCATACCGGTCAGAATCACCTTGTCGGCGCCCTGCGGCGCGGTGCCGCCGGCCAGCGCCAGCGCGTCGGTGACCTTCGTCGCCGTGCTCTCGAGCGGGTAGCGCCCCGGCCGGGCGACCTGCCCGAGCACCGCCACCTGGGCACCGCGGACCTGCTGCAGCACCATGGTGACCTGCGGCTGCAGCACGAAGCCGCCCTTCTTCAGGCCGTCGGCGATGGCCTTCTCGGCCGCCGCCACGCTGAGCCCGCCGACCGGCACGCTGCCGACCAGCGGATAGCTGATCGCACCGCTTTCCGACACCCGCGTCTCGAGGCTCAGGTCGGGGTTCTGGAACACCGTGATCTTCACGCCGTCGCCGGGGCCGAGACGGTAATCCTGCGCCGCAGCGGCCGCGTCCCGCTCCTGGCCGACGCCTTCCCGCGCGTCGACGACCGACGCCGCGGCGAGCAGCGCCAGCCCCATCAGCAGCCACACCAGCCAGCCCTTGATCGTACTTTTCAGAATAACCACTGCACGCTCCCTGCCACTGCCCAATAGTTGAAACTCAGTCCTGCCTGGTTCGAGTCGCGCTGCTCGCGCGTCAGCGTCGTCACCCACTTCGTCCGCGGCGTCAGCTGCCAACTGCCGGCCAGCGCCGCCAGCACGCCGCGGTCCTCGCGCCGGCCGGGGCTGCTCACCCCGAAACCCGGGTCGCCGCGGTATTCCGCAGCGCGCCATTCGAGGCGCCCCTCGACCCGCAGCCGCGCCGAATAATCCCACCCCGCGCCCAGCCGCAGCCCCTTCACCGCCACGTAGTTCGACACGAAATCCTGTGCCGGCTCGACGTCGTAG
>SSSX01000015.1 GCA_015657735.1 Zoogloeaceae bacterium | reverse complement strand
GGACGCCTTCTTCGGCAACCCCAGATCCGAACGCGCACGGCAGTTTCTGGCGAAAATCCTCTCCCACTGACGCCGCACCGGCTCCGCCCGCCCGATGATCCACCTCCTCGCCACCGGCGGCACGATTGCCGGCGAAGCCGATCCGGCCAGCGGCGGCGCACGCTACACCGCCGCCGTACGACCGGTCGAAGCCCTCGTCGCCGCCGTGCCGGGCCTCGCCGCCGATGCGCTGAGCGCCGAGCAGGTGCTGTCCGTCGACAGCAAGGACATGACGCCCGCCGACTGGCTGACGATCCTCTCCGCCGCCCGGCGGGCGCTGGGCGGGGCGGCCACCGACGGTCTGGTGATCCTCCACGGCACCGACACGCTCGAAGAAACGGCGTGGTTCCTGCACCTGAGTCTGCCGCCCGGCAAAGCGGTGGTCGTCACCGGCGCGATGCGTCCGGCCGACCACCCGGCGGCCGACGGCCCGGCCAACCTCCTCGCCGCCGTGCGCCTTGCCGCCAGCCCCGCGGCGCGCGACAAGGGCGTGCTGGTGGTGATGAACGGAACGCCCCACGGCGCCCGCGACGTGGTCAAGGCGCGCACCCACGGACTGGACGCCTTCGAATCGGCCGCGGCGTGGACCTCCGCCCGGCCCGACGGCCGCTTCGCCGACGTGGATTTCGCGCCGCTGCCGCGGGTGGACATCCTGCCCGGCTACGCCGGCGCGCCGCCCGACCTGATCGACGCCAGCGTGGCCGGCGGCGCCCGCGGCCTCGTGCTGGCCCTCGCCGGCCACGGCAGCGTGCCGGCCAGCTGGCTGCCGGCGCTGCGCCGGGCGCGCAACGGCGGCGTGGCGATCGTGCGCGCCAGCCGCTGCGCCGGGCCGGTGATCCGCAACGCCAATGCCGACGACGACGGCGAAGGCTGGCTCACCGCCGGCAGCCTGCCGCCGCCCAAGGCCCGCATCGCCTTGATGCTGTCCCTCGCTGCCGGCCGGCCCTTCACAAGCGACTGACACCGGAATTCGCCGCAAAAACAGCAACAATAAACCGTCCATTGCTGCTGCTTTCGGTCGAATCAACGAACGGCCTTCACGCCGTTGCGCTTTTTGTGGCCCTGCTCTTCTCGACGAAAGCCTCGCGGGCCTCTTCGAGAATCTGCGCCAGTTCGTCCTGCGCCTCCTTCGACGACTGGATCAGCTTGCCCTCGTCGTGGGCGATGGCCTGCTGGCGGGCCAGCACGTCGGCGTCGTGGCGGGCGAAACGGGTGATCATCTGATCCACCAGCGCCGGCGGCTCGTGGAGCAGTTCGAGCGTCCAGCGCGCCATCTCGAGGCTGGATGGCAGCGATTCGCGAATCTGCCGCTCGATGCCCAGGCCCATCAGCCGGCCGGCATGAAAACGGTTGCGCGCCCGCGCCACCACCTGCACCTGCGGAAAGTGCTTGCGCACCAGTTCGGCGGTGCGCAGCGACGCCTCGACGTCGTCGATGGCCAGCACGAAAACCTTGGCCTGCCCCACCTGCGCGGCATGCAGCAGATCGAGATGCGCCGCGTCGCCGTAGAACACCCGGAAATCAAACTTGCGCACCGCCTCGACCTGGCCGGCGTCGACGTCCAGCGCGGTGAACGGAATGCCCCGCGCCAGCAGCAGGCGGCCGACGATCTGCCCGACCCGCCCGAAACCGGCAATCACCACCTCGCTGGCCTCGGAGGGCATGTCGTCGAAGGAGCGGACCGGCTCCCGGGCCTTGCCGCTCCGCTCGACGCGGTCGCCGAGCATCAGCAGCAACGGCGAGACGGCCATCGACAGCGCCACGACCAGCGTCAGCTTGTCGGCCTGCACCTCGCCGAGCACGCGGAAGGACTGCGCCGCGTCGAACAGCACGAAGGCGAACTCGCCGCCCTGCGCCAGCGCCAGCGCCAGCATCCGCGCCCCGGCCGGCGGGCCGCCGACCAGCCGGCGCAGCCCGTACAGCACAACGATCTTGACCAGCAGCAGACCGGCGGTGAGGCCGGCGATCTGCCACGGAAACTTGACCAGCAGACTGAGGTTGGTGGACATCCCCACCGCCATGAAGAACAGGCCCAGCAGCAAACCCTGGAACGGCGCGATGGACGCCTCCAGCTCGTGGCGGAACTCGGAATCGGCCAGCAGCACGCCGGCCACGAAGGCACCCAGCGACATCGACAGACCGCCGGCCTGCATCATCAGCGCCAGACCGAGCACCGTCACCAGCGCCGCCGCGGTGAACATCTCGCGGCTATTGACCCGCGCCACGTGGCGGAACAGCGCATCGAGCAGCGGCCGGCCGACCACCGCCGCCGCCACCAGCAGGCCGAGACCGACCGCCGGATGGGTCAGCGCGGTGGGCTTGCCGGCGCCGAACAGCGGAATCAGCGCCAGCAGCGGAATCACTGACAGATCCTGAAACAGCAGAATCGCAAAAGCCTCGCGGCCGTAGCGGGTGGATAGCTCGCGCCGCTCGGCGAGGGTCGGCAGCACGAAGGCCGTGGACGACAGCGCCAGAATGATCCCCACCAGCGCCGCCGCCGACAGCGACAGCCCGAGCCAGAAACCGGCGCCGGCCAATGCCAGCGCCACGCCGAACAGCTGCAGCGCCCCCAGCCCGAACACCGAGCGCCGCAGCGCCCACAGCCGCGACGGCTTGAGCTCCAGGCCGATCACGAAGAGCAGCAGTACCACCCCCAGCTCGGCGGTGTGCAGCAGGTTGTCGGGGTCGCGCACCAGCTTCACACCGAAGGGGCCGATCAGCATGCCGACCGCCAGATAACCCAGCACCGTTCCCAGCCCGGCCCGCTTGAAAAGTGGCACGAAGAGAACGGATGCCAGCAGCAGCGCGGCAAAGGTGGTCAGGGATTGCATGGCGGACGAAAGGACGGCGGCGGGAGTTCGAGTCTCTCACAAAGCGCCGTCTCCAAGCCGCCACCGACGTATCCGGAAACAATCGGGCAGCGGACAGGCCCGCAGCCGGCGGCTCAACATCGGACCATGCGGAACGCCAAGAAAATTCTTTTGCGTTTTTGCCGATTTTTGACTTGACACATCGCCAGCCTCGACACCTTCAAGTTCAAAAATCGGCAAAACCATCACGCTGCGTCGATTTATTTTACATACGCAGGGGAAATCACTTTTTTATGAATTCCACACATCTCGAAATGCATGCGGGATTCAAGCCTACCCCGCTTGAAAAAGGTGCTGTCTCGACACGACGGTTCACTTCGCCGCGCTCCAGATGCTGAGCCTCGGCGGAAGCGGCGTGCTCGGCCGTGTCGGCCTGCGTCGCCGACTACGCCGCTTTACGCTACATCGCCCGGCTGCCAGCGAACACGAATTTGCCGATTTTTCTTGCGGCACAGTGCGGCTTCGGGATGCTCGAGGCCGCGCACACGAGACTGTCGGCCCCCGCCCACTCCATTTTTTGACGAAATCGCCGACCCCGACTGTCGGCATTCTTTACACCCTGCCGGCTGACGCTTTATCAAAGATGCATCCACTCTGCCCCGAAACCCTTTC
>SSSX01000843.1 GCA_015657735.1 Zoogloeaceae bacterium | reverse complement strand
CGTCACCCAGGCCGACGCCTTCATGGGGCCGGTATTGTGCGAAGTCCTGGCCGCCCACGGCGCCACGGTCGTCGCCAGCACCGAATCGCTGATCGACCCGCAGGCCGCCGCGGCCGTCGTGGCGGCAGCCGGGCGGGTGGACGTGCTGGTGGCGAATCTCGCCATCGCCGCGCCGAGCACGCCGGCCACCGACGTCGGCGAAGACGAGTGGCGGACGGTGTTCGCCACCCTCGTCGATCCGCTGCCGCGCCTGTGCCGGGCCGTGCTGCCGGCGATGATCGGACGGCGCGCCGGCAAGATTCTGGTCATGGGCAGCGCCTCGGCCCTGCGCGGCATGAAGCGCGCGTCGAGTTACAGCGCCGCCCGCGGCGCCCAGCTCGCCTACGCGCAGGCGCTCGGCGTGGAGGTTGCGCCGCACAACGTGCAGGTCAATCTGATCGCCCAGAATTTCGTCGACAACCCCACCTATTTTCCGCCCGAAGTCCAGGCCAACCCGCGCTTCCAGGAGCGCCTCCAGCGCGAGGTGCCGCTCGGTCGCCTGGTCGCCGCGCGGGAGGACGCCGAGTTCGCCGCCTATCTGTGCAGCGAGTCGGCCAACTGCTTCGTCGGGCAGGTCTTCCCGGTGTGCGGCGGCTGGGTGCCGCGTTAGGCCGGGCGGCATCCGGCGGGCGGTTCAGCTTTCGCGCGCGGCGCCGTTGATGTCCCGGCGCCAACGCGCGGCCCGTCTTCCGCCATGACCCTGCTGACCCGACTCCACTCTTACCGCGCCTCGGCCGGGCGCAGCCCGACGGAGGACTTCCTCAGCGAAACCTTCGCCGAATGGTTGCGGCTGGCCGGCGCGGCCGGGCTGCTGCCGCGGGTGCTCGCCGAGCTGCTGGGCCTGCCGCCGGCGCAGTGTCTGCCGGGCGACGACGACGGTCGCGCCGTCACCTGGACGACCCAGCACGTGATCGGCCCGGGCTTCCGCGGTTCGGGCAAGCGGCCGGACATCGTCGGCCAGGGGAAAGGTTTCTTCCTGATCATCGAGAACAAGATCGGCGCCGGCTTCACCGAATACGACGACGCCGACGGGACCGCCAGCCAGCTCGAACTCTATGCCGACTACCAGCGCCGCCAGCGCCGGCCGGCCGGCGGCATGGTGCTGCTGACCCATCACACCGACGCGCCGGACGGCTGGCGCGAGCCGGTGGCGGGCTGGGTGGCGGTGCATCACTGGCTGATCCGGCTGCTGCCCGAACTGGCGGCGCGGGACGGCGCCGAGGCCGCCGTGCTGCATTTCTGGACACGGGGACTGATCAATTTTCTGGAGGACATGGGAATGAGCGGAACGCGGATTGCGCTGAGCGACATCATCGCCCTGCCCGCCTTCGAACGTCTGCGCGACGGCATGCGCAGCCTCGGCGGGCTGGCCCAGAAGGCCCTGAAGGCCGAGGCGGGCGGCTACGCCTGGCAGACGCTGCGGGTGCCGCACGGGTGGACTTCCGGCGCCTTCAACGAGCCGGCCTTCTTCGGCGCCGTGATGACGCCCGGCGGGGTGCGCGTCAACGACGTGGACATCGTGCTGTGGTGCGGCGTGCACGCCGCACCGGCCTACGAACTGCGACCGCACATCGGCGGCATTCCCGAGTTGTCGGTCGGCATCGGCGTGTGGACCGGCGAGCCGCCGGACTCGCCCGCTGGCGCGAAGGTGCGGGATGAGTGGGTCCAGCGCTGCGCCGACTGCGCGCCAAACATGGACTGGACGGTCGAAATCCTGCCCTACGACCGCGATCCCGAGTGCAGCGTGCTGCTGCTGCGTACGTGCCTGTCGCTGATCGAGCTTCACCAGCAGGCGGGCGACGAGTTCTGGGATGAGCCGGCGCGCCTGTTCTTCACGGCCGCCGTGCGCGCCCTGTTCGAAGCCCTCGCCCCGTACTGGGAGGCCGTACTGGCGATCGTTGGCGACGCCGCGGCCGTGGAGGAAGAGGGCGAGGAGGGGGGCGAAGACAGGGCCGGAGCCTGAGCCGCGCCCCGCCGCGTTTCAGCCGCTTGTCGTATGCCCGGCGGGGCTGTCCGCCATCACGCCGGCCGGCCTTGACCCGAGTCAAGGACGTGGTTCCTCCTGCGTCGCACCATCCGGCCTAAGCTGCGCCGTGCAGCGATGCCCTTCAGGGAGGTTCCATGAGCGGGACATTCACAAAATCAATGGCGCGAAACATCTTCTTCGGGGGCACTGTTTTCTTTGCGCTCCTGTTCATCGCGCTGACCTTCGATTCGATGCAGACCCTTCCCAAGCGGGACAACCGGGCCAACCTGACGCCGGCTGTCGCGGCGGGCAAGAAGGTGTGGGAGGTCAATAACTGCATCGGCTGCCACACCCTGCTGGGCGAGGGCGCCTACTTCGCCCCCGAACTGGGCAACGTCTACAAGCGTCGCGGCCCCGAGTTCATCAAGGCCTGGATCCAGGCCCAGCCCACGGGCGCCCCGGGTCGTCGCCAGATGCCCAATTTCCACCTGACCGAGCAGCAGTTGGACGATCTCGTCGAGTTCCTGAAGTACACGTCCGAGATCAACACCGCCAACTGGCCGCCCAACATCGAAGGCTGATCGCCGATCTGAAAGGGAGCTCTCAACCATGCAATATTCCTCACAGTCGGTCGCGAAGCCATACTTCATCGCGGCCATCGGGCTGTTCCTCGGTCAGATCCTGTTCGGCCTCATCATGGGCCTGCAGTATGTGATCGGCGACTTCCTGTTCCCCGCCATCCCGTTCAACGTGGCCCGGATGGTTCACACCAACCTGCTGATCGTCTGGCTGCTCTTCGGCTTCATGGGCGCGGCCTACTACATGATCCCGGAAGAGGCCGAAACCGAGCTGTACTCGCCAAAACTGGCGCTGCTCATGTTCTGGGTCTTCCTCGTCGCCGGTGCGGCCACCATCCTCGGCTACCTGCTCGTGCCCTACGCCACCCTGGCGAAGTTCACCGGCAACGACATCCTCGAGACGATGGGCCGGGAATTCCTCGAACAGCCGCTGCTGACCAAGATCGGCATCGTGGTCGTCGCGCTGGTGTTCCTGTTCAACCTCACCATGACCATGCTCAAGGGCCGCAAGACCTCCATCGGCATCGTGCTGATGCTCGGTCTGTGGGGCCTGGCGGTGTTCTTCCTGTTCTCCTTCTACAACCCGCACAACCTGGTGCTCGACAAGTTCTACTGGTGGTGGGTCGTGCACCTGTGGGTCGAAGGCGTCTGGGAGCTCATCCTCGGCTCGCTGCTGGCCTTCGTGCTGATCAAGGTGACCGGCGTCGACCGCGAAGTCATCGAGAAGTGGCTGTACGTCATCATCACCCTGACCCTCGTCACCGGCATCATCGGTACCGGCCACCACTACTTCTGGATCGGTGCGCCGGAATACTGGCAGTGGTGGGGTTCGGTGTTCTCCGCCCTCGAGCCGATCCCGTTCTTCGCGATGACCGTCTTTGCCTTCAACATGGTCAACCGCCGCCGTCGCGAGCACCCCAACAAGGCCGCCACCCTGTGGGCCCTGGGTACCGGTGTGATGTCCTTCCTGGGCGCTGGCGTGTGGGGCTTCCTGCACACCCTGGCTCCGGTGAACTACTACACCCACGGCACGCAGATCACCGCCGCCCACGGTCACATGGCCTTCTACGGCG
>SSSX01000842.1 GCA_015657735.1 Zoogloeaceae bacterium | reverse complement strand
TTCGCGGGCTTCCAATCGGCCGGCATCGCGCCTTGCTCGATCAGTTCTTTCTCGCCCCGGCTGTTGTGCTGCTTGGGCGCCGGCACCAGCGTGGCGTCGATGATCTGACCACCGCGGGCGATGAACCCTTTCTGAAGCAACTGCGCAGAGACACCGTCGAACAAGGCCTTCGCGCCCGCTTCGCCGATCCGGTTCTCAAAGGTCCACACCGTTGTACCGGCTCGGTTTGTTTGGACACAGTTTTGCAACTCAGGCCGCCTTTCGCATGGCATAGGCCTGACGGGCTTCGTAGGGTGACATGAAGCCCAGTTTTTCGAGACGCCAATGGCGATTGTAGCGGTCCTTGAACTCTGCCACGGCAGCGCGGACTTCCTCAATGTTCTTGAAGACACGGCCGTGGATGGCCTGCTCCTTGAGCGTCCGGTTGAAGCGTTCAGCGACGCCATTGGTCTGCGGCTCGGCAACGAAGGCGAAGCTTGGGGCGATGCCCCAGAACTTGACTTGGTTAAGGAAGTCATCGGCCGTGTATTGCGTGCCGTGATCCATGCGCAGCGCCAGACCGCGCCCGGCATCGGCGCCGGTGGCGCCGAATTGGGCGTGGAGCCCCTGGGCAATCGGCTGCAAGGCCGCGAAACGGTTGCCCGTCTTGACGGTATGAATGCCAACGCAGCAGGCATCGAAATGGTCGACCGCCGAGAAAACCCAGACCCAGCCCTCATCCACGGTCTCAATGCGGATGCCATCGGTACCCCATATTTCATTCGGGCGATCCGTCGTAATCGATCCGTCGTGCAGCTTGGAGGCGCCCTGGGGTTGCCGATGGGGCGACAGCAAGGCGTTCTCGCGCATCAGGCGCAGCACACGGGCGCGGGAGACACGGATGTCGTGCAGGATGCGCAGCCGCGCCCATACTTTGCGGTGACCCTCGCCGATGAAAGGCGATGCTTCCAGATCGGCGCGGATGGCGGCCAGGAGGTCGATGTCCGCCACCTTAGGCTTTGGGCCGCGCCTCTGCGGGCACAAGGGGATCTCCGTGGCCGATTCTCTGGCCTGCCGGTCATAGAGGGTCGAACGGGGAAATTCAAGCACCCGGCACACCCGCTTCAGGCCGTAGCGTTTGCCAGCGCCTTCGGAGGTCTGTCGGCTCATCGCGACGACCTCCGTCCAGCCAAAGGGTGCTTCGCCCGCCTTTCCTTTTGCAGGATCTCGACTTCCATGACCAGTTCGCCGATACGCCGCTTGGCCTCGTCGAGTTGGCGCTTGAGCGGATCGTTCTCGCGCTCCTTGAGACCCGTGTCGATCCCGGCTAGCGCTCGGTCACGCCACTGTTCAAGCTTGTATATCGGGACCGACACCTCCCGCGAAACAGCATCGACCGCCTCACCGCGCAGCAGCCGCAGCACTATCGCTTTCTTCCGGCCTGCCGACCACCGCTTCACTTCCGCGGCCGCGCCGGGCTCGCCTCCAGTCGCGCTACGCGCTCCTTCCGGCGAGCCCGGCGCAATCCCACCAGCATCCTTCCGCTTTTGCATTTCCAACCCCTTTCCTGTGACACGGTTTTACCCCAAATTCGTGTCCAGAAAAATCGGGGCCGGGTCACCGCCGAGTACGCGCAAGCCTGCCGCCGTGCAGCAAGGAGGGCCGGCCTATGAGTGTCCGCGTTCTCGCAAGAGTCTGGGATGGATACCCCGGTGGCGGGTCCGAACTGCTGACGCTGCTCGCGTTGGCAGATTGGTCCGATGATGACGGCCATTGTTTCCCCAGCATTCAGAAGATCGCCGAGAAAGGTCCGACTGAAGGAGCGGCAGGCGCAACGTGTTGTGCACAGCCTCATTGCTGACGGCTTTGTCCTCGTCACGGGAAACGCGCTTGGCG
>SSSX01000841.1 GCA_015657735.1 Zoogloeaceae bacterium | reverse complement strand
GAACTGAAAGAGTTCAATGAGTTCGAGAAGGCCACCAAGCGGGGACGTCGGGAATTTTCCCGCCTCGGGCTGGGACTCTTCTTCGTCGTCTGCATCATGATCTACACCGCCCTCGGCGTCGGCGTCACTGGCCAGCAGGGCATTATGCTGGTGGTCGCCGCGATGATCGGCGGCTACATGGCGATGAACATCGGTGCCAACGACGTCGCCAACAACGTCGGCCCGGCCGTCGGCTCGCACGCCATCACAATGACCGGGGCCATCATCATCGCCGCCATCTTCGAGATGATGGGCGCCCTGATCGCCGGCGGCGACGTCGTGTCGACCATACGCGGCGGCATCATCAACCCGGGAGCGATCGCCGACAGCGACCGCTTCATCTGGCTGATGACGGCGGCCCTGCTGGCCGGTGCGCTGTGGCTCAATTTCGCCACGGCCGTCGGCGCCCCGGTGTCGACCACCCACTCCATCGTCGGCGCCGTGCTCGGTGCCGGCGTCGCCGCCGGCGGCATGTCGGCAGCCAACTGGTCGACCATGGGCGGCATCGCGGCCAGTTGGGTGATCTCGCCGGTGCTCGGCGGCGCCATCGCCGCCGCCTTCCTGTACTGGATCAAGCGGGCCATCACCTATCGGGAAAACATGGTCGAAGCCGCCCAGAAGACGGTACCCATCCTGATCGGCCTGATGGCCTTTTCGTTTTCGACCTACCTGATCCTCAAGGGGTTGAACAAGGTCTGGAAGGTCGACTTCCTGACCGCCACCTTGATCGGCGCCGCCATCGGCGTCGTCACCTGGGCCCTGATGAGCACCTCGCTGCGCCGCCGGGCCGGCAGCCTGAGCAATTCCAAGGCCGGCATCAACTCGCTGTTCACCGTGCCGCTGATCTTCGCCGCGGCCCTGCTCAGCTTCGCCCACGGCGCCAACGACGTGGCCAACGCCATCGGCCCGCTGGCCGCCATCGCCGATACCGTCGTACACGGCACGGTGTCCGGCAAAGCCGGCATCCCCCTCTGGGTCATGCTGGTCGGGGCGCTGGGCATCGCCCTTGGCCTGTCGCTGTATGGTCCCAAGCTGATCCGCACGGTGGGTAGCGAAATCACCGAACTCGACCAGATGCGCGCCTTCTGCATCGCCATGTCGGCTGCCGTCACCGTTATCGTCGCCTCGCAGATGGGCCTGCCGGTCAGCTCAACCCACATTGCGCTGGGCGGCGTTTTCGGGGTCGGCTTCCTGCGCGAATTCATCAAGACCAATTACTCGAAGATGATCGACGACATCAAGGAGCACCACTCCGGCGCCGACAAGGCCGAGGTCGAAGCCTTCCTCAACCGCTTCACCAAGGCCAGCGTCAAGGACAAGCAGGCCATGCTCGAGCGCCTGAAGGCCCACACCGCCGAAGCCGACCTGTCGAAGTCCGAACGCAAGCAGATGCGCAAGGTCTACCGCCACGAACTGGTCAAGCGCTCGGCGGTGTTCAAGATCGCCGCCGCCTGGATCATCACCGTGCCGGCCTCGGCCCTGATGGCGGCGATGTTCTACTACATGATTTTCGGCATCGTTCACGCCTGAGCGACGGCTGGCGGCTGCTAAAATCGGGGTTTGTGTCACCGCACAACACCCCGAACAGCGCCATGTCCAAACCTGAATCCGCCCCGGCTGCCCCGGCCGCCAATTTCATCCGCAATCTCGTCGAGGCCGACCTCGCCGCCGGCAAGCACGCCCAGCGCCGCTGGGCCGGCCAGCCGGGCACCGCCGCCGACCATGCGGCGGCGCCGCTCGACCCGGCCAGGATCCGCACCCGCTTCCCGCCCGAGCCGAACGGCTACCTGCACTTCGGCCACGCCAAGTCCATCCTGCTCAACTTCGGCCTGGCCGAGCAGTTCGACGGCCGCTGCCACCTGCGCTTCGACGACACCAACCCGGAGAAGGAAGAGCAGGAATACGTCGATTCGATCATCGACGCCGTGCATTGGCTGGGCTGTTCCTGGGAAAAAGGGGGCGAAGCCAACCTGTACTACGCCTCCAACTATTTCGACTGGATGCTGCAGTGCGCCGAGGCGCTGATCGCCGCCGGCCATGCCTACGTCGACAGCCAGTCGGCCGATGAAATGCGCGCCCGGCGCGGCACCCTGACCCAGCCCGGCCAGGATTCTCCCTTCCGCAACCGTTCGGCGGCCGAGAACAGCGATCTTTTCAAGCGCATGCAGGCCGGCGAGTTCGCCGACGGCGCCCACATCCTGCGCGCCAAGATCGACATGGCCTCGCCCAACATCAACCTGCGCGACCCGGCCATCTACCGCATCCGCCACGCCACGCACCACAACACCGGCGACAAGTACTGCGTGTACCCGATGTACACCTTCGCCCACCCGATCGAGGATGCGCTGGAATGCATCACCCACTCGATCTGCACCCT
>SSSX01000840.1 GCA_015657735.1 Zoogloeaceae bacterium | reverse complement strand
TCGGCGATGTCGTCGGCCGAGCGCGCGAAGGCGTAGATCGCCTCCACCGGTTCGCGCAGGTGCGCCGGCAGCAGAAACGATGCGACGGGAAAATTCTCGTAGTGGTCGACGGGCATGGGCGGGCGGAGTATACCGGGCCAGGCTGCGCGCCGAACCGATTTTGTCGCGCTGCGGCAGCGCCGTTCCCGTCCCGGTCCGCCCACATCATGCTCGAACTCCACGCTCTGTCCCGCTCCTTCAACGGCCGTCCGGTGCTGCGCGGCATCGGGCTGCGGCTGCAGGCCGGCGAATACGTGGCGATCGTCGGCGAGTCGGGGGTCGGCAAGTCGACGTTGCTCAACCTGATCGCCGGGCTCGACCGGCCGGATGGCGGGCGGCTGGTGCTCGACGGCTGCGACTACGGCAGCCTCGACGAGGACGGGCTGACCCGCCTGCGCCGCGACCGGCTGGGCTTCGTGTTCCAGGCCTTCCACGTTCTGCCCCACCTCACGGTGCGCCAGAACGTGGCGCTGCCGCTGTGGCTGCAGGGCGTTGCCGGCGCGGCGGCGGACCGGCCGGCGTTGCAGTTGCTCGACGCGGTCGGCCTCGCCGGGCGCGCCGACAGCTGGCCGCGCGAGTTGTCCGGCGGCGAGATGCAGCGGGTGGCGATCGCCCGCGCGCTGGTGCATCGGCCGCGTCTGGTGCTCGCCGACGAGCCCACCGGCAACCTCGATCCGGCCAACGGCGCGCGGGTCCTCGAACTGCTCGCCAGCCGCATCCGCGGGGCCGGCGCGATCGGCATTCTGGTGACTCATTCGGTGGAGGCGGCGGCCACCGCCGACCGCGTGTTGCGCCTCGACGCGACGGGCCTGCACGGGTGATGGCGCTCACGCTGGCGCCGGTCTTTCTCGGCTCGCTGGGGCGGCGCCGGGTGGCGACGCTGTTTTCCTTGTCGGCGATCGTCCTCGGGGTGGCGCTCGGCATGGCGGTGCAGGTGGTCCACGAGGCGGCGCTGGCCGAATTCGGGCGTGGCCTGCGCACGCTGGCGGGCGAAGCCGATCTGCAGGTGGTCGGGCCGCGCGGCGGCTTCGACGAGCAGGTGTATGCGCTGCTGGCGGCGCGACCGGAGGTCGCCGAGGCGAGTCCGCAGATTGAGGTGGAGGCGAAGCTGGTCGGCCGCGGCGGAACGCTCAAGCTGCTGGGCGTCGACGTTTTTGCGCTGGCGCGGGTGACGCCGCTGCTGCTGCCGCGGACCGCGGACGGCGGCGGGCGATTCGAGGTGCTGGCCGGCGACGCGATCTTCGTCAGCGCGGCGGCGCAGGCGGCGCTCGGCGTCAAACCGGGCGACACCCTGCGCGTGCAGGCCGGCGCGGCCGAGGTGGCGCTGCGCATCGCCGGCGACGTGCCGGGCGTCGGCGACGGCCGGCAGCTGGCGGTGATGGACATTGCGGCGCTGCAGGTGCACTTCGGCCGGCTCGGCCGCCTGTCGCGCATCGACCTGCGCCTTGCCGGCGGGCAGACGCCCGACGCCGCGGCCGGCCGGCTGCAGGCGCTGCTGCCGGCCGGCGTACTGGTCGAGCCGCCGGCGGCGGCCGAGGACGAGGCGGCCCGGCTGTCGCGCGCCTACCGGGTGAATCTGACGATGCTGGCGGCCATCGCCTTGCTGACCGGCGGCTTCCTGGTCTTTTCGGCGCAGGCGCTGTCGGTGGTGCGGCGGCGCACCGAGTTTGCGTTCCTGCGCGCCATCGGTCTGGCCCGGCGCAGCCTGCTCGGCTGGCTGCTGGCCGAAGGGGCGGCGGTCGGGCTGGCCGGCGG
>SSSX01000136.1 GCA_015657735.1 Zoogloeaceae bacterium | reverse complement strand
TGGCCGAATCCGCCGGGCGCCAGCAGACCATCGCCGAGTATTTTGCCGAGTACGCCCTCAAGCCCGCCGCCAACGCCGATTTCGACGCCTTCCTGGCCAGCGATGCACGCCTGGCCCTGGGCACCGGCCCCCTGGCCGCCGGCTTCGTGCTGCCCGAGGCGGGCTTCGCCGTGGTCACGGAGTCCGAGCTCTACGCCGCCACCGCCCGCACGCGCACCCGCCGCGACAGCCGCAAGGCCGCCACCATGGAAGGCTGGCTGCGCGACCTGTCGGAGCTCAAACCCAACGACCCGGTGGTGCACTCCAGCCACGGCATCGGCCGCTACATGGGCCTGGTGCACATGGACCTGGGCGAGGGCGACACCGAGTTCCTGCACCTGGAGTACGCCAACGGCGACAAGCTCTACGTGCCCGTGTCCCAGCTCCACGTCATCACCCGCTACGCCGGCGCCGACCCGGAGGCCGTGCATCTGCACACCCTCGGTTCGGGCCAGTGGGAAAAGGCCAAGAAGAAAGCCGCCCAGCAGGTCCGCGACACCGCCGCCGAGCTGCTGTCGCTGTATGCCCAGCGTGCCGCGCGCAAGGGCCACCAGTTCGACTTCAAGCAGCACGATCTCGAAGCCTTCGCCGACGGCTTCGGCTTCGAGGAAACGCCCGATCAGCTCGCCGCCATCGACGCCGTGGTGGCCGGCATGAAATCCGGCCGCCCGATGGATCGCCTGGTGTGCGGCGACGTCGGCTTCGGCAAGACCGAAGTCGCGCTGCGCGCCGCCTTCATCGCGGTGGCCGACGGCAAGCAGGTCGTCGTGCTGTGCCCCACCACGCTGCTCGCCGAGCAGCATTACCAGACCTTCGCCGACCGCTTCGCCGACTGGCCGATCAAGGTCGCCGAGCTGTCGCGCTTCAAGAACGCCAAGGAACAGGCCGAGGCCATCAAGCAGCTCGGCGAAGGCAAGGTGGACATCCTGATCGGCACCCACCGGCTGCTGCAGAAAGACGTCACCTTCAAGCGCCTGGGCCTCGTCATCATCGACGAGGAACACCGCTTCGGCGTGCGCCAGAAGGAAACCCTCAAGGCGCTGCGCAGCGAGGTGGACATCCTCACCCTCACCGCCACGCCGATCCCGCGCACGCTGGGGCTGGCGCTCGAAGGCCTGCGCGAGTTCTCGGTGATCGCCACCGCGCCGCAGAAACGCCTGGCGATCAAGACCTTCGTGCAACGCCACAGCAAGGGCATCGTCCGCGAGGCGGTGATCCGCGAGTTCAAGCGCGGCGGCCAGGTGTACTTCCTGCACAACGAGGTCGAGACCATCGAGAACATGCGCGAGGCGCTCGAAGAGCTGCTCCCCGAAGCGCGCATCGTGATCGGCCACGGCCAGCTGCCGGAGCGCGAACTCGAACGGGTGATGCGCGACTTCACCACCCAGAAGGCCAACCTGCTGCTGTGCACCACCATCATCGAGACGGGCATCAACATCCCGACCGCCAACACCATCATCATCAACCGGGCCGACCGTTTCGGCCTCGCCCAGCTCCACCAGTTGCGCGGCCGCGTCGGGCGCTCCCACCACCAGGCCTACGCCTACCTGCTCACCGATGCCCACGCCAAACCGACCGCCCAGGCGCAGAAGCGCCTGGAGGCGATCACGATGATGGAAGAGCTCGGTTCGGGCTTCTATCTGGCGATGCAGGATCTGGAAATCCGCGGCGCCGGCGAGGTGCTCGGCGAGAACCAGTCCGGCGAGATCCAGCAGGTCGGCGTCAGCCTGTACACCGAAATGCTCAAGCGCGCGGTGCGCGATCTGCAGAACGGCAAGGAGCCCGATCTCAGTCAGCCGCTCGAAGTCGTCTCCGAAATCAACCTCCACGCCCCGGCGCTGCTGCCCAACGATTACTGCAGCGATGTGCAGGAACGCCTCACGCTCTACAAGCGCCTCGCCAACTGCGAGACCGACGACGAGCTGCAGGGCATTCAGGAAGAACTCATCGACCGCTTCGGCGAACTGCCGCCGCAGACCCGCACCCTGCTCGAAACCCACCGCCTGCGCATGCTGGTCCGGCCGTGGGGCGTCGCCAAGATGGACGCGTCGGAAGCCCAGATCAGCATCCAGTTCGGCCCCGCCGCGCCGATCGACCCGGTGAAGGTCATCATGCTGATCCAG
>SSSX01000839.1 GCA_015657735.1 Zoogloeaceae bacterium | reverse complement strand
CTGCGCTCGAGCGGGAAATCCGCCTCCTGCGGAACATACGCCACCCGCGCCCCCGGCTGACGCCACAAGCGCCCGTCGTCGAGGCTCGCCTGCCCGGCCAGCGCCTTCAGCAGACTCGACTTGCCGCTGCCGTTGCGGCCGATCAGCGCCACCCGCTCGCCGGGATCGAGCTGAAAGGCGGCCTTGTCGAGCAGGGCAACGTGACCAAAGGCGAGGCAGGCATCATCAAGAGTGATCAGCGGCATGAGACAAGCAGACAAGGCAGACGGAAGGGCGCGATTCTACCCCGCCGGCGCCAAAGGCCGGCGTCCGGCGACGGGCGTACCGCAGTCGTCAGCGAGCTTCGCAACCTATTGACGAAAGCCCGCGCCACATGTCTAATACGAATTATTCTCATTCTTCTTTGCATTATCCTGTGACTGCGCCTCCCAACCCCAGCTCCGGTCCCCCGCATGCCGACACGGCATCGCGCCCGCCCGGCCGCTTCGACACCCCTATCCGCAGCAAGGATTTGTTCAACGAACGCGCTTGCGTCTTCATCGAGCACGAAGGCATGATCTATGCGTTGCGCACGACACGCGCCGGCAAGCTGATTCTGACGAAATGACGGGCTCCCCCGCCCGGTCCGATCGTCCGACCGAGCGCCCGCACTGGCCACAAGGAAACAGGACATGTATGTTTGCGTCTGTCGCGCTGTAACCGAAAAGCACATCGAAACCGCCGTCGCGGCCGGCGCGCGCCGTCTGCGCGATCTGCGCGCCGAGCTGGGTGTCACCGAAGAATGCGGGCGCTGCGCCAAGTGCGCCAAGCAGTGCCTGAGCCAGGCCCTCGACCAGCACGCCCCGCCGACGTTTCACCGGCCCCGCAGCGACGGCCCGTTCCTACTGATCCAGGAGGCAGCATGAAAGGCGACAAGAAAGTCCTGCAACACCTCAACAAGCAGCTCACCATCGAACTGACCGCCATCAATCAGTATTTCCTGCACGCCCGGATGTACAAGAACTGGGGCCTCACCCGGCTCGGCAAGCACGAGTACGACGAGTCGATCGAAGAGATGAAACACGCCGACATGCTCATCGAGCGCGTCCTCTTCCTCGAAGGTCTGCCCAACCTGCAAAACCTCGACAAGCTGCTGATCGGCGAAAACGTCCCCGAATGCCTGCAGGGCGATCTCAAACTCGAACAAGGCGGCCACGCCCACCTGAAGGACGCCATCGCCTACTGCGAATCGGTCCGCGACTACATCAGCCGCGAAATCTTCGAACACATCCTCGAAGACACCGAAGAACACATCGACTATCTGGAAACCCAGCTCGAACTCATCGACAAGGTCGGCATCCAGAATTATCTGCAGTCGCAAATGGAAGCCGCCAGCTGACGCCCTCCCGGGGTTGGCGGGGGCCACGAAGAAAAAAGCGAAGCCCGCGTGATGCGGGCTTCGCTTTTTTTCAAACCAGCGGATTCGTGATTGGTCCCCCCGACAGGGGTTTAGGAATCGAACCACCTCTCAAAACCCGCGCCGTTACTGGGTTTCCGACTGCCTGTAGGTCAAACTCTACCACGCCATTATCAGAAGTGCCAAGCGATTTGGGTAAAGAGAGATAGTAATTCGGTTCCTCGAATGGGAATCGAATTCAACCCGACAGGCCGCTCATCGCCCCCCCCAATATCCGACGGAAATTTTCGAGGGGTCAGCCTTCGTAAGCCAAGCGGCCACTTCCCCCCGGCAGGCCCCCTACAGACGCACCCGCAGCCGCAGCCGATAGGGGGGCGCATGGGCGCCCGCAAAGCCTCTTGGCGTGACCTTGGTGCTGTCGTCCTCCCCTCCCCGCCCTTCACCCTCGGCGCCTCGTCCAGGCCATTAGCGAGCCTTCTACGCTTCACCACCTGTCCATCTCGGCTACACCTGAGCAAGACAGTCGGCCTTGACACATTCAGCCGCCAGAACCTGTCCAAATGAAGTTGATTCAGGGCGCTAGACAGCCCCCAGCCAAAGGTCTTAGAATTCATCTGGACACTTTCACGAAAGGCAGGGTAACAACATGGCAGGCAAGCGCATCGGTTACATCCGCGTCAGCTCCCTTGACCAGAACACTGAGCGGCAGCTTGACGGGCTCGCCCTCGACAAGCGATTCGAGGACAAGGCCAGCGGCAAGGACACTCACCGCCCCCAGCTCAAGGCGGCCCTGGACTACCTGCGGGATGGGGATGTGCTGGTCGTGCATTCCATTGACCGCCTCGCCCGCTCCCTCGCGGACTTGGAGAGCATCGTCAAGGAACTGACGGGGCGCGGCGTGGCGGTGGAGTTCGTCAAGGAACGGCTCATCTTCACGGGCGCTGGGGATGACCCGATGGCGGTCCTTATGCGCCAGATGCTCGGGTCCGTAGCCCAGTTTGAACGCGCCATGATCCGCGAGCGCCAGCGGGAAGGCATCGCCCTGGCGAAAGCGGCAGGCAGGTACAAAGGCAGCAAGGGCAAGCTGACCCAGGAGCAGGTTGCCGCCCTGGTAGCGAGGGACACGGAGAACGGAGGCAAGAACAGGTCAGCCCTCGCCCGCGAGTTAGGCGTCAGCCGCGAGACGCTTTATCAGTACCTCATTGAGGCCGGCAGGCACGAGAGAACCGCCGCAGCCGACGCTTCGAGCGTGTGAGTGCAGCACCCTGTTTTGATGCTCTGAGGAGCGCCCTCAGGCACCGCCACAACCCGCCCCCGTATCAGCACCCTTACCGGCCGCTGGCCCGCCAAGCCTGTGCCCGTGGGAGACTACGCCGTCGAGCAGGCTGCACGGGCCTCTAGCGACCACCTCCCCGGCACTTGTGCAGCCCCACAGGCCAGCCCTTGCGACCTCTCTACCAACGTCCGTCATGACTCTGAAGGGCGCTACTGCCTGAATGACCTTCATAAGGCGGCTGGAGGGGAGAAGAAGCACCAGCCGTCCGACTTCCTGCGCCTCACTTCGACGTGTGCCCTGATCCGCGAGCTGAACGAAACGTCGTGGAACTCGGGCGACTACGTGAGGGCTGTGCAGGGGGCCTCCGGGGATTCCCGGACCCCCACCAACATCGTCAATGACGGTAAGAACAACGGCACCTACGTTGTGAAGGAACTCGTCTATGCCTACGCGATGTGGGTGTCGCCGGCCTTCCACCTCAAGGTCATCAGGTTCTTCGACAGGGGCGTGAAAGACGGCGTGGCGGTGGCCGATAACGCCGCTGCGGACCTCCTGGCGAACCCCCTGGCCTTCTTCGAGAAGGTGCTGTCCCAGGCCAAGGTGCTCCAAGCGGAGCGCGACAAGGCCCTGGAGGCGAACCGGGCGCTGGATGGAGCTGGAGCAGGCCCCGGCGCCAGCCCCAGAGCTGCCCGGCAGAGCCCTCGCCAGCACCTCACAAAACGCTTGACAGGTCGGTCGAAATTCGATCTACAGGTGCAAGCCAAAACGACCTGGAGATGGAATATTTCATATTTAAATCAATCATTTATGATTCATCCGCCCGGTTAAACCCCGGCTTTAGCAGAGGGGCCAAGAAAGATTCCATATAGATTCCCCTAGAGACTTCCTTGCTTAAGAAGACCAGTAAAGAAGCAACCTCTTAAGAAGCCCTATAGACCCTTCCCCCCCCCCTCACCATCCCCCAGGTCACACAATCCGCCCCGGCCTACCCTCCACGACCCCAGGGCCCCAGGTCGCCCATTGGCGCGCCCGCAGAAGCCATCCACAACCAAAGAAAGGGGCCCGTCCCATGCAGGAGCTTTTCACCTTCACGCCCTACGCCTCCAGCGGCGACGGGTTCAGCCTATCGGCCACCGTCATCGACGGTCAGCCCTGGTTCATCGCCTCTGAGGTTTGCCGTTCCCTCGGCATCAGCAATTCTCGGCAAGCAATGACCCGCCTCGACCCGGACGAGAAGGGCGTCTATAAAGTTACAACCTTGGGCGGCCCGCAAGACGCCTACATCATCAACGAGTCAGGCCTTTACGCCCTGGTCTGCGGCAGCAACAAGGAAGGCGCCCGCCGCTTCCGGAAGTGGATCACCTCCGTCGTCCTCCCCTCCATCCGCAAGCACGGTGGCTACATCAACGGGCAGGAAGCACTCCGCCCCGAGTCGCAGGCGGAAGTCCTCCAGGTCGTCCAGGAGGCCGCCATCCGCACCCGTAGCGAGCTTGGCGAGGAACACCGGGACCGCTTCCGGCTCTTGAAGGCGGCCCTGCGGTGAGCACCACCTAGCAGCACCCCCCAGGCGCAGCCGTTAGGCCACCATTCCAGGTCCATGCCGGGGCCACTGA
This sequence comes from Zoogloeaceae bacterium, assembly GCA_015657735.1. Classification (GTDB taxonomy): domain Bacteria; phylum Pseudomonadota; class Gammaproteobacteria; order Burkholderiales; family Rhodocyclaceae; genus Zoogloea. The sequence continues at coordinate 3,183 of SSSX01000839.1, read as the reverse complement.
TACACCGCCGGGACAGCGTGAGGGCCAGCCCTCGGGGCAATCCTCGCGCCCGTCTCCAGGGCCTCCAGGCGCCTCCGTAGGGCCTCGCCCTTGACGGTCAGACTCACCCACAGGCGCCGGCCTTCCTTGGCGGTCTTCACCAGCCCCCGGCCCTGGATACTCCTTCCCAGGCCATCGCCCAGGATGGACAGGTCATAGGGCGTCGCCCCCAGGGCCTCGGCAGGGACCGCTCCAGGCGCCCCCGCGAGAGTCATCAAGGCAGACACCTGCGGCAGGGACAGCTCCCGGCCTCCCAGTTCCTCCGTCAGGAGCCGAATGGACTCCCGGACAGCGATGGCGAGAAGGGCCATTAGACGGCCTCCTGCGCAGCCGAAGGCGAGCCCAGCGAGACCCGGCGGGCTTCCGTGGTCAGCACCCACAGGCGGCCCCGATAGGCCACCTCAAGGCCGCTGCCGTCAGCGTAGGCCAGGACGGAATCAGACAGCCGGCGGGCCGTCATCCAGTCTTGCCCAGCCTCTTCAACCACGAGGCAGCGGGACGGGGAGAGAACGGCGCCAGCGATGGACACGAGAGCACGGAAGGCGGCGGTGGAGATGATGAATTGCATGGCGTGATTCCTTTCAGCGTATGGGCGTGACGAGACGGGGCCACGATGCCCAGGTCTTGACCCCAGATGATTCAAAGGGTCAGGACTCGCCTACAGCGGCCTGAAGATGCTTCTGGCGGATGCTCAGGATACGGCCGTCGCCATACACCTTGTCGCCCACAAACTCCTTCGCCCAGCCCCCAATCTCTCGGGCGGCCTCGTCCGGGCAGCCGGTATTGCGCAGCCGGTCCCGCATCGTGTGGCGGAAGTCGTGGGAGGTGTGGTCAAAGCCTTGCGCCTTGATCCACTTGTTCAGTGTCGCGGAGGCGGAGTCATTCTTGACCTTGCCGTCCTCGCCCACGTATTGAGGAAAGGCGAACACTTGCCCCTCCACGGCCGTATCGTGGATGCGTTTAGCGGCCCACAGGGCCACTCCGACCAGCGGGACACCTCTGAAGCTGTCCTTCTTCCGGCGGCCGTTGTTGGCGGCCTTGTCGGTCTTGATACCCCGCGCAGAGTTCCGGGTAATGACCACCCAGGGGACCGGCCCATCAAGGATGATTTCCTCAAGCTCAAGCCCCACAATCTCACCGATACGGGCACCTGTAGCCATCTGAAGCGCGATGGCCCAGCGGGCGGAGTCATCCACCGTCCGGCAGATATTGACCAGCTTCGACCAATCCGCCGCACTGAGCGGGCTGCCGTCCTCGGCGTCCTCACCCTCGCCCTTGATGGAGTGGTCAGAGAACGGATTGGGCACCTTGAGGTTTAGCTTCTTCTCGATCAGATACCGCGTCATGATCGCCCGCAGCTCTGTCAGACGCCGCCGGGTTGTGCCGGTCTTCCGGCCCCGTGCCGTCTCATACTCGATGAAGGAGCGCACATGCTCCCGCTCAATCTTGAGGACCGGATGATCGCCAACGGCGGTGATGAAGCATGTGATGGCGTCCAGGGCCACCTTCCGGCGGTTCTCGTCGTCGCCCTTCTGGTGCGCCCGCAGATACACCTCCAGAGCGTCCTTGAGCTTGTCCTTCTTCGGCTTGAGCAAATCGAGGGCGGCCACCTCCACCGGCCCCAGGTAGGACCGTGGATCAGCTTGCCGGTAAGTCTCGTCGCAGTCACCCGCGTAAGCCTCTCGGGCCGCCTCAAAGGGCCGCAGGAGGGCGTCCAGCGCCGCTTCGTCCTGCGTGGGTGCGTGGGGCGTAAGACCGTGCTCAAGGAGCAGGTGAAGGGCCTGGACCTCGGCGGCCTCAGCGGAAGCGTTCGGATCAGCCCGGAGCAAGTCCCATTGGCGTTCGTGCTTCGCGTTCAGGAGCTTGACCTTCTTCAAGGCCACGGCGGGATCAGTAGTCCCCAGGGGAACCTTGATGATCTTCGTCGGAAGCCTGTTGCGGAGGTCTGTCGGGACAGCGCGCTGATAGTAAAACAGCCCGTTGTCGCGTTGCTCTGTGTAGCGAATAGCCAAGAGAAGAAGTGAGCGGGAAGGCCGCCTGTGTTGCCGCATTTGTGTGTCCTCTACCACGGAACTACCACAGGCAACACCGAGAAACCGGCCTAACCAGCTGATTTTAAGAGACTTTTCCAGACCAAATGGTCCCCCCGACAGGAATCGAACCTGTATCTGGCGCTTAGGAGGCGCCCGTTCTATCCATTGAACTACGGAGAGAAGGCCGGCATTTTAGCCGGCCGGGGCCGCGAATGCCATGTCTGGCAGACCGATGCGGCAAGAAAAAACCGGCCGCACCGCGCCGGTTTCTTCTTGCGTCGCCGCGCAGCTCAATGCTTCACGACCCCGCCGTTCTCCGCCGGCTCGGCCGGCTGGGCGACGGCGACTTCGCCGGCCGGGGCCGCGGCGACCTCGGGCAGCGCTTCCGGCATCTTCTCCAGCGCGTGTTCGAGCACCTGGTCGATCCACTTGACCGGGATGATTTCGAGCGCGTTTTTGACGTTGTCCGGAATCTCGGTCAGGTCCTTGACGTTCTCCTGCGGGATCAGCGCGGTGCGGATGCCGCCCCGCACCGCCGCCAGCAGCTTTTCCTTCAGGCCGCCGATGGGCAGGACTTCGCCACGCAGCGTGATCTCGCCGGTCATCGCGACATCGCAGCGCACCGGAATGCCGGTGAGCACCGACACCAGGCCGGTGCAGATCGCGATGCCGGCGGACGGGCCGTCCTTGGGAATGGCGCCTTCCGGCAGGTGGATGTGGATGTCGGACTTCTGGTAGAAATCCTCCTGGATGCCGAGCGACTTGGAACGGCGGCGCACCACCGACAACGCGGCCTGGATCGACTCCTGCATCACGTCGCCGAGCTTGCCGGTGGTCATCACTTTGCCCTTGCCGGGCAGCGCGACCGCTTCGACGGTGAGCAGTTCGCCGCCGACTTCGGTCCACGCGAGGCCGGTCACCTGGCCGATCTGGTTTTCCTTCTCGGCAACGCCGAAGGTGTACTTGTGCACGCCAAGGTACTTGTCGATGTTCTTCGCATTCACCACCACCTTGGCCCTGCGCTTGCCCAGCACCAGCGCCTTGACGACCTTGCGGCAGACCTTCGACACCTCGCGCTCGAGCCCGCGCACACCCGCCTCGCGGGTGTAGT
>SSSX01000838.1 GCA_015657735.1 Zoogloeaceae bacterium | reverse complement strand
TGATGATGAGGGCGCACCAGAACAGGATCACGCCGTGGAAGCCGTTGAACTTGGCGTGGTCGGCAATGTGGTGGATGTCTATTTGAGCCATAGTGGTTCGCTTTTAGTTATGAATTTTGGTGTGGTTGGGGAGGGGGCGCGTGTCGCGGTTTTGTTGTTGTCAGCCCAGATCGCCACCGCCGACCGGCAGGATCGATCCGGTGATGTAGGACGATTCGTCGGAGGCGAAGAAAAGGATCGGCGCGACCTGTTCGTCGATCGTGCCGTAGCGGTGCATGAGGCTCGAATCGATGGTCTGGTCGACGACGCCCTGGTACCACTCTTTTTCCTGCGCGGTCGGTTCAACCGGATTCTGGTTGCGCGGGACGCGGCGCGGCGGTGCGTCGGTGCCGCCGGGGGCCGTGGCGTTGATGCGGATGCCGTTTCTGGTGTGTTCCATGGCGATCGAGGCGGTCAGCGCGTTGACGCCGCCCTTCGCCGCCGAGTAAGGCACGCGGTGCACGCCGCGGGTGGCGATCGACGAGACGTTGACGATGACGCCTTTCTTCTGCTCGAGCATCGTCGGCAAGACGGCGCGGCAGCACCACAGCGTCGGAAACAGCGAGCGGCGGATCTCGGCTTCGATCTGCGCCTCTTCGTACTGGTCGAAGGGCTTGGCCCAGATCGTGCCGCCGACGTTGTTGATCAGCACGTCGACGCGCTTGAACTTCTTGATGGCCTCGGCAACCACGGCCTGGGCGCCGGCGAAGGTTTCGAGGTCGGCCTGGAAGGCGGCGGCCTTGCCTTTGGCGGCCTTGATCTCGGCGACGACTTCCTTGACGAGATCGGAGCGGTCGACGGCCAGCACAGCGCCGCCTTCGGCCGCCACGCGCAGCGCGACACTCCGGCCGATACCTTGTGCGGCACCGGTGACGATGACGACCTTCTTCTTGAAACGGTCGGACTGGCTCATTCGTGGGCTCCGGCGGTGGAGGCGGAGAATTTTTCGAAATGGAAGCTGTTCGGGGTGACGCCGACGCCGGACATCCACTTGCGCACGC
>SSSX01000837.1 GCA_015657735.1 Zoogloeaceae bacterium | reverse complement strand
GGAAGCGCCGGTGCCGAATCCCTCGAAATACCTGGCGATCGGGATGAACTACCAGGATCACGTCGAGGAGTCGGCGCGCAAGGGAATCACCATGCCGGACACCCAGATCTGGTTCAACAAGCAGGTGTCCTGCGTCAATGGTCCCTACGATCCGGTCGTCAAGCCTGCGATTTCCGACATGCTCGATTACGAAGTCGAGCTGTGCGTCGTGATCGGCCAGACCTGCAAGAACGTCTCCGCGGCCGACGCCCAGGCGGTGATCGCCGGCTACATGGTGGCCAACGATTTCAGCGTCCGCGACGTGCAGTGGCGCAGTCCGACCTGGACGCTCGGCAAATCCTTCGATACCCACGGACCGGTCGGCCCGTGGCTGGTCACCGCCGACGAGATCGCCGATCCGCACGACCTGCGCATGCGCCTGACGGTCAACGGCGAGACGCGCCAGGACAACACGACGCGCCTGATGGTGCACAACATCTACAAGCAGATCGAATTCCTGACGAGCATCCTGACCCTGCAGCCCGGCGACCTGATCGCCACCGGAACCCCGATGGGCGTGGCCGCCGGCATGGATCCTCCGGCCTACCTCAAAGTCGGCGACATCGTCCGCGCCGAGATCGACGGGCTCGGCTTCATCGAGAACCGCGTCGTCGTCGAGTGATTTCCACAAAAAAACAAAAATGGCGGAGACAACCATGGAAATCATCGACAACAGCGGGTCGCAAGCCGGCGTGCATTCGATCAACAGCTTCGGCCTCTTTGTGCCCGACATCGACGAAGCGCAGCGTTTCACCGAGGCGTTCGGCCTCGACGTGACGCGCAGCGGCGATGAACTGCAGCTGCGGACTTTCGGCGACGCGCATGTGTGGGCCACGGTGCTGCCGGCGAGCCGCAAGGCGCTGGCCTACCTGAGTCTGGGATGCTACGCGGAGGATTTCGACGAGATCGGCCGTCAGGTCATCGCCGCCGGCGGCCGGGCCGCGCAGGCGCCGGCGTATGGCGACGCCGGCGGGTTCTGGTTCCATGACCCGGACGGCAATCTGCTGCAGCTGTGCGTGGCCCGGAAGCGCATGCCGGACGGGAAGGCCGAGCTCGCCGACCGCAGCGTTCCGCCAGGCATCCAGGGCGCCTGCTTCCGCTCCACCGCCCCCAAGGTGCATCCGACCCGCCTCGCCCACATGCTGCTGTTCACCGGCGACATGCCGCGCACCGTCGCGTTCTACGAACGCGGCCTGGGCGTGCGGGTGGCCGACCGCAGCGGCAACATCGTCGCCTTCACCTATGCGCGGCACGGCTGCGACCACCACCTGATCGCCTTTGCCACCAGCGAGCATGGCCGCGGCCTGCACCACACGGCGTGGGACGTGCCGGGCATCGAGGGCGTCGGCCTCGGTGCGGAGCAGATGCGCAATGCGGGGTACACGCGCAACTGGGGCGTCGGCCGGCATGTGCTCGGCTCCAACTATTTCGACTACGTGCGGGACAGCTTCGGCTCGTGGTGGGAATACAGCGCCCATATCGACTACATCCCGAAAGGGATCGAGTGGCAGGGCGGCGACCGCAATCCCGAGGACTCGCTGTACCTGTGGGGGCCGAGCCTGCCCGAGGACTTCGTCGACAACAGCGAGCGCCATCCGCGGCAGTGAGCGGTAGCGGCGACCGGATCAGTTCTTCTG
>SSSX01000836.1 GCA_015657735.1 Zoogloeaceae bacterium | reverse complement strand
GCTGGCGTCGGTCGTGGTGCTTTGCGCCACCGAGCCGTCGGCGTTCTTCAGCTGCACCGTGACGCCCGCCAGACCCGCTTCGCCGGCGTCCTGCACGCCGTTGGCGTTGCTGTCGAGCCACACCTTGTCGCCCAGCGTGGCGACGCCCGGCGCGGGCACCTTGAAGGTGATGGTGTTCGGCGTGAGGTCGAGATCGATGCCGCCGCAATCCGGGTCGATGCCGCCGGAGTCGCGCACCTGGAAATCGAAACCGATGTCGCCACCACTGCCGGTCGGCGCCACGTAGGTGAGTTTGCCCGCCTCGATGTCGGCCACCAGGATCTCCTGGCCGGCGCTGACGGCAACGCCGTCGAGCAGCAGCGCGCCGCTGGCCGGAACGCTGGTGACCAGCACCGACTGGAAGGTGTTGCCGTCGATCGGATCGGAGAAGCCGAAATCGGCGGAGCTGAGTACGTAGGTGGCGCCGTTGTCGATGACGACGCTCTCGTCGGCGCCGGAAGGCGCATCGTTGACCGGGGTGACGTTGACGGTCAGGTCGAGGTTGAAGGTCTTGCCGGTGCTGTCGAGGCCTTGCACGCGAACCATCTGCGTGCCGTTGAAGTTGGGCAGCGCAGCGGCGTCGAGCGTGAAGGTGTCGAGGTCGACGCCGGTGAAGAAGCCGGAGGTGGCCGTGGTGACCTTGACCCAGGTGGCCAGGGTGGTATCGAAAATGTAGAGGTTGATCCGCACCGGTGTGGTGGCCGAGTAGGTCGGATCGGCCTGCTTCAACAGGTCGTAGAGCTCGACGTTGATTGTCGTGTCTTCGCAGACCGAAACACTGGTGGAGTAAGACTTGATTGCCATGAACGACCTCCGTTTTCTGTTTTGGATGTCGTCGATGCCGGAACGGAGCATGCGACGAGAGGAGAAAATCGGAGGTCAAACTGCAATTTGCGGGCCACGCGCCGCCATTTATTTGTCAAAAACGTCAAATACCGTTCCGCTCAATTACTTATGGAACCTGATTGACATTTTCACCACTGTAAAAAATAACAAACCACTATCGGGTGTAAAAAAAACCGACATCGGATTTGCAATAAAGCGTTTCAAAAATCATTCGCGCTCCATTTGAGCAAATTGCAAAAAACTGCAAACTATCCTTAATAAGCTGTTTTAGAACAAAATTATTAAAAATCAGGCCTCTTGTGAAGCATTCCGGAAGGCTGCAAAGCGCGATACCCATATTGGGCGAACCGGAAAATTCTCCGACAAGTACAATTTCACGCAGCGCAACAAACCATCAGGAACAGGTTTTCCCAATATGTTTTTCTAATCGGAAGCCCTCCTTCCGCAATAAGAGCGCCCATCAAATACGACTCAATTGTTAAATTCAGCAACATTTCCAGAAATTCGCCCACAGCCAATCCATGAGAATTGTCACAACCGATTCGAAAAGGATATTGCGCAAAGAATCGGCGTGACTTTTTAACATTTGGCAAATGGGCTGTTATGGCACCATCCGCCCCTGATCCGTCGCGCAGGCGGCGCCACCGACCGCCACCAACCGATATCCCTGCGCGAATCCGTCCGCGATCCCGACGGCAATCCCACCGGCCCAAGCGAGCACCCAGCCCATGCGCGAGACCTCCTCATCCCCACCCGGTAGCGCCTCCGTCGACGGGGTCATCGACCAGCTGCTGTTTCTGGCCCATTTCTTCGGCAAGCGCGCCGACCCGATGCAGTTGCTGGCCGACACCCCGGTGGTCGACGGGCGCATCGGCGAGGCGCAGATCGTCGAATGCGCGCAGCGCGGCGGCCTGTCGCTGAGCCGCGCGAAGAAGGCGCTGGCCGGCTTCAAGCCTTCCGAACTGCCGGCGCTGGTGTTCGATGCCGACGGCGACGCGCCGCTGATCCTGCTGCGCCGTGACGGCGACACCTTCGAATGCGTGCAGGCCGGCATCCAGGGCTGCGTGAAGATGGACCTCGCCCGGCTCGCCGCCGACTACCCGGGCGTCGCCTGGTTCGTGCGGCCGATGGTGTTCTTCGACACCCGCAGCCTGCTCTACCACCTGCCGCGGCCGCGCCGCTGGTTCTGGGACACGCTGGCGGCCAACAAGGCGATCTACGGCTGGGCGCTGCTGGCCACCGTGCTGACCAACGTCTTCGCGGCGGTGATCCCGTTCTACACGATGTCGGTGTACGACCGCGTGGTGCCGAACAACGCCCTCGACAGCCTGTGGGTGCTGACCGGCGCGGTGGTCGTCGTGGCCCTCTTCGACCTGGTCATCAAGATGCTGCGCAGCTACCTGCTCGAAGCCGCCGCGCGCAAGGCCGACGTGCACATGTCGGCGCACGTCTTCGCCCAGGCGCTGCGCCTGCGCGCCGCCTCGCGGCCGGCCTCGGGCGGGGTGCTCGCCAACATCGTGCGCGACTTCGAATCGGTGCGCGAATTCGTCACCTCGTCGACGCTGACCGTCCTCGGCGACGTGCCCTTCATGCTGTTCTTCCTGGTGCTGGTGGCGCTGATCGGCCACTGGCTGGTCTTCGTGCCGCTGCTGCTGATCCCGCTCACCGTTGCCGCGTCGCTGCTGATCCGCCGCCCGCTGACCCGTCTGCTCGGCAGCAACATGCAGGAATCGGCCCAGCGCACCGCCCACCTGTTCGAAGTCATGAACGGCGTGGACACCATCAAGTCGCTCGGCGCCGAGGCCTGGGCCCGCCGCCAGTGGGAAATGCTCACCGTCAAGATCTCCGAGAACTCGGTGGCGATGCGCGAGTGGACCTCCTTCGGCACCTACATCTCGCTGCTCGTCACCAACCTCAGCTCGGTGCTGCTGGTGATGTTCGGCGCGCT
>SSSX01000835.1 GCA_015657735.1 Zoogloeaceae bacterium | reverse complement strand
GCCGCTGGCGTCGATGGCGTTGATGCCGGCGCACGACAGCAGCAGCATCTTGAGCTGCGGGTGCGTGCGGCAGGTGGCGAGCACGGCGTCCTCGAAGGTGGCGGCGTTGACGAAGTGCAGCGGGCCGTCGAAGCGCAGGATCGCCAGCTGCGGATGGGCCGGCGCCAGCCCGAAGCGCGCCGCGTCGCGCCAGGTGCCGTCCGGATGGCGGCCGAGGAGGGCGACGCGGGGGGTCATGCTGCGGTAAATCAGCAGCGCCAGCGACAGCAGCAGGCCGGAGAGGATGCCGATCTCGACGTGGGGGGCGAAGGCCAGCGTGGCGGCGAAGGCGACGCTGCCGGCCAGGCCGTCGTCGCGGCTGCTGCGCCACGCTTCGCGCAGCGCATCGAACGACAGCAGGCGCGCAACGGTGACGAGGATCACCGCCGCCAGCAGCGGGCGCGGGATGTGGGCGATGGCCTGCGGCATGGCGAGCAGCGCCGCCAGCACCATCAGCGCACCGATCACCGAGGCCAGCCCGGTGCGCGCGCCGGCGGTCAGCAGGAAGGCCGAGCGGCCGAAGGAGCCGCTGACCGGGTAGGCCTGGCAGAAGGCCGCGGTGAGCTTGGCGAGGCCCTGGCCGATGAGTTCCTGGTTGCCGTCCCAGCGCTCGCCGGTGCGCGCCGAGGCGAGCTTGCAGCTCGACATGGCCTCGATGAAGCTGACCAGCGCCAGCACGAACGCCGATGGAAGCAGGTCGGTGATCTGCGCCCAGTCGGCGCGCGGCAGCGCGAGGACGATCGGCTGGGCCGGCAGGCTGCCGACGACCCGCCCGCCGCCGGCCTCGAAGCCGCTCAGCCAGGCGCCGGCGGTCAGCCCGGCGACGACGAACAGCACGCCGGGCAGGCGCGGGGCGAAGCGCTGCAGCGCGAGCAGCAACACCACCGCCGCGCCGCCGAGCGTCGCCGACGGCAGGTGGATGTCGGGCAGCGCCCGGGCGATGTCGACCACCGCTTCGAAGAACGGCCGCTGCCCGGCCGACGACAGGCCGAGGACGGTCGGCAGCTGGGCGGTGCAGATCAGCAGCGAACAGGCGTTGATGAAGCCGTGCAGCACCGGATGGGACAGCAGGTCGGCAAAGTGGGCCAGCCGCAGCAGGCCGAAGGCCAGTTGCAGCAGGCCGGCCAGCAGCGCCAGCTGCACCGCCAGCAGCAGCCAGGTGTCGGAGCCCGGCAGCGCCAGCGGCGACAGGGCGGCGGCGGTCAGCAGGCTGGTCAGCGCCACCGGGCCGGTGTTGAGCTGCGCCGACGAACCCCACAGGGCGCCGACGATGGCCGGCAGCAGCGAGGCGTACAGCCCGACGTAGGCCGGCAGCCCGGCCAGCTGGGCGTAGGCGAGGGCCTGGGGCACGGCCACCAGCGCCACCGTGACGCCGGCCATCAGGTCGGTGCGCAGCGCGGCGGCGTCGAGCCGGTGCCGCCAGGCGAGAAACGGAAAAAGGCGTGGCAGCAGCGTGGCGAGAGGGGGCGGCATCGGCGGGGGCGGTCCGGGTGGGCGGAGGGGCACAGGCAAAAAGTGTAGCGCGGCGCCGCGAGCGCGGTCACGCCGCGGCGGGCGGGGGCAACAATTTCACGGCGCGGGGGCCGGCGCGGTTAAAGAATCACCGTGCACGCGTCGATAAGCTGCCTGGCGTCCGTGCGTGCGCCGGGTTACCGTTGCCTCGCGCGTCTGGGGCGTTTACTTTGACTGACTGAATCCTGTTCCGGTGACTTCCGACTCCTTCACCTCCGGTTCCTGTTGTGCCTGTCCGCCCGGCGATTCCGGCGGTGGGGGGCGGGTGTTGCGGGGGGCGCGGCCATGAATGTCCGGATCGCCCGCGTGGTGCTGATCTACGCGGTTTTCGCGGCGGGCTGGATTCTGCTCTCCGACAGCCTGGTGAACCTGCTGGTGCCCGACCCCGACGATGCGGCGGCGTTCCTGACCTTGAAGGGCTGGGCCTTCGTCGCGGTGACTTCGACGTTGTTGTGGGGGCTGCTGCGGCGCATGACGCGCGGCGACACCCCGGCGCCCCCGACCTCGCGGCGTGCCGTGTGGGGCTGGCTGAAGGGCGACGGCGTCCGGTCGCTGGTGCTGCCGTTTGCGCTGCTGGCGCTGGTGGTGGTGGCGCTGGGCTACGCGAGCGCGGTGTTCTCGCTGCGCGAGCGCAACGCGCAGGAGTTCCGCCGTCTTGAGGCGATTGCCGACCTGAAGGTCGGGCAGCTCACGCTGTGGCTCGACGAACGGCGTGCCGACGCCCGCTCGATGGCCGGCAACGCCAGCCTCGCCGCGCTCCACGAGCAGTGGCTGCGTCGACACGACGACGGCGCCCGGAACAGCCTGCTCGGCTCCCTCGAAGCGATGCGCGGGGCGTACCGCTACAGCCGGGTCGCCGTCGTCGATGGGGACGGGCAGGTGGTGCTGACCACCGGCGAGGACTTCGTGCCGACGACGATCCTCCTCGATGCGGTGCGCCGCGCCCTGCGCGACGGCCAGCTGGTGCAGTCGCCGTTCTACCGCGACAACCCGACGCTGATGAGCGATCCGGTGCACGTCGATTTCGTCGCGCCGCTGGTGAGCGTGCCGGGAGGCCGGCCGCTGGCGGTGGTGCTGCAGGCCGACCCGACGCTGTTCCTGTTCAATTATCTGAACGGCTGGCCGGTGCCGAGCCGGACCGCCGAAACGGTGCTGTTCCACCGCGACGGCAACGAGCTGGAGTTCATCTCGCCGCTGCGCCACCGGCCGTCGCCGCCGCTGAGCCAGCGGGTG
>SSSX01000135.1 GCA_015657735.1 Zoogloeaceae bacterium | reverse complement strand
CGCTTCGAAGCTGACGCCGTCGCCGCGCAGGGCTTCGAGCACGCGCAGGGTCTGGTCGATGATTTCGGGGCCGATGCCGTCACCGGGCAGAACACAAAGTTTCATCTGTTGTTTCCGATTATCTGTTGATCGTTCGTTTTGCGGCGCCGGCACACGGCCGGCAGCGGGCAGTCAGGCGAACAGCCAGGGCTGGTCGATGCGGCGACGGGCTTCGTAGTCGCGGATCTTGTCGGCATGACGCAGGGTCAGGCCGATGTCGTCCCAGCCGTTGAGCAGGCATTCGCGGCGGAACGCATCCACCTCGAAGGCAATCACCTTGCCGTCCGGACGGGTGATGGTGCAGGCCTGCAGATCGACCGCGAGGCGATAGCCTTCGGCGGCGTGGCACTGCACGAACAGCGCGTCCACTTCGTCGGCCGCCAGGCGAATCGGCAGCAGACCGTTCTTGAAACAGTTGTTGAAGAAGATGTCGGCAAAGCTCGGGCCGATCAGCACGCGGAATCCGAAATCCTCCAGCGCCCACGGAGCGTGCTCGCGGGAGCTGCCGCAACCGAAGTTGTCGCGGGTGAGGAGAATCTGCGCGCCCTGGTAGCGGGGCTGGTTGAGCACGAACTCCGGATTGACGGGACGACCGGAGTTGTCCTGGCCGGGCTGGCCGACGTCCAGGTAACGCCACTCGTCGAACAGGTTGGGGCCGAAGCCGCTGCGCTTGATCGACTTGAGGAACTGTTTCGGAATGATCGCGTCGGTGTCGACGTTGGCGCGATCCATCGGCGCCACGAGACCGTCGAGTTTCTGGAAAGGCTTCATTACTTGGCTACCTTCTGGATGGCTTCGCCACCCTTTTCAATATCCTTGCCGAGCCCCTGCACGGTGTTGCAACCGGCGAGGAGAAGAACGGCCAACACGCCGAGCAGGGCAGAAAATTTGCGCATCGTAGTTATCCTCCCGCCGCTCAGCCGAGTTCGCGCACGTCGGCGAAATGACCGGCGATCGCGGCCGCGGCGGCCATCGCCGGACTCACCAGATGAGTCCGTCCGCCGGCGCCCTGGCGACCTTCGAAGTTGCGGTTGGAAGTGGACGCGCAGCGCTCGCCCGGTTCGAGGCGGTCGGCGTTCATCGCCAGGCACATCGAACAGCCAGGCTCGCGCCACTCGAAACCGGCGGCGACGAAAATCTTGTCGAGGCCTTCGGCTTCGGCCTGCCGCTTGACGAGGCCCGAACCCGGCACGACCAGCACCAGCTTGACGCTGTCGGCCTTGCGGCGGCCCTTGGCGACGGCGGCGGCGGCCCGCAGATCCTCGATCCGCGAGTTGGTGCACGAACCGATGAAGACCTTGTCGATGGGAATATCGCGGATCGCCGTGCGCGGCGCGAGGCCCATGTACTGCAGCGCCCGCGCCATGCCTTCGCGCTTGACCGGATCGTTCTCGAGGGCCGGATCGGGCACGTCGGCGCCGATCGCGGCGACCATTTCGGGCGAGGTGCCCCACGTGACCTGCGGCTGGATCTGCGCCGCATCGAGTTCGACGAGCGCGTCGAACACCGCGCCGTCGTCGGAATGCAGCGTGCGCCAGTATTCGACGGCGCGATCCCACTGCTCGCCCTTCGGCGAGAACGGACGATCCTTCAGATAGGCGACGGTCTGCTCATCGACGGCGACCAGGCCGGCGCGGGCGCCCGCCTCGATGGCCATGTTGCAGATCGTCATGCGCCCTTCCATCGACAGCCCGCGGATCGCGCTGCCGCCGAACTCGATGGCGTAGCCGGTGCCGCCGGCGGTGCCGATCCTGCCGATGATCGCCAGCACCACGTCCTTGGCGGTGACGCCGGCGCCGAGCACGCCGTCGACGCGGACCAGCATGGTCTTCGACTTCTTCTGCAGCAGGCACTGGGTCGCCATCACGTGCTCGACCTCGGACGTGCCGATGCCGTGGGCGAGGCAGGCGAAGGCGCCGTGGGTCGAGGTGTGGGAATCGCCGCAGACGACGGTCATGCCGGGCAGCGTGGCGCCGTTTTCAGGCCCGATGACATGGACGATGCCCTGACGCGGATCCTTGAACGGAAAGTAGGCCAGCGCACCGACTTCGCGGATGTTGCTGTCGAGGGTTTCCACCTGCTGACGGGAAACCGGGTCGAGGATGCCCTGCTCCCAGTGGTCGGTCGGGGTGTTGTGGTCGGCCGTCGCGACGATGGAATCCACGCGCCAGGGCTTGCGCCCGGCCAGTTTCAGACCTTCGAAGGCCTGCGGGCTGGTGACTTCGTGAACCAGGTGACGGTCGATGTAGATCAGCGCGGTGCCGTCGTCCTCGACGTGCACCACATGGCTCGACCACAGTTTTTCGTAAAGCGTTTGCGCTTGCATGGGCGGAAGTCAGTACCGGAAAGAGCAGGGAAACTTTTATTATTTCACAGGCCTAGCGTGCTGAGTAGCTCGCTCGTAGAGGGGCATCACCCGCGCGGCGTAGTCCCGCAGATCCTGCTGGCGCGTCTCGTTGGACGGATGGGTCGACAGCCACTGCGGCGGCGCGCCGTTCGACGCTTTCGCCATCTTCTGCCACAGCGTGATCGCGGCGCGCGGATCGTAGCCGGCGCGGGCCGCCAGCTCGACGCCAATGCGGTCGGCCTCGGTTTCGTGCTCGCGGCTGTTGGGCAGCTCGAAACTCACCTTGGCAACCGTCCCGATCAGATCGGTTCCGGCCCGCCCGACACCCAGCGCGGCCCCCAGCACGGCGACCCCGATGTTCGTCACCATCGCCTGCGAGGCGCGCTCGCGGGCGTGCTCGCGCAGCGCGTGCGAGATTTCGTGCCCCATGATCGCGGCGATCTCGTCGTCGCTGAGATCGAGTTTTTCGATGATGCCGGAGTAGAAGGCGATCTTGCCGCCGGCCATGCACCAGGCGTTCATTTCGCTGGACGTGAGGACGTTGACCTCCCACTGCCAGCCGGGCGCATCGGGGCGGAACACGCCGGTAGCCGGAATCAGCCGGCGGGCCACGGTGCGCACGCGGTCGACCTGCTCCTTGTCGCGGTTCAGCGCATTTTTCTGGGCGGCCTGCTGCAGAATCTGGTGGTAACTCTGCGCCGACGCCTGCTCCATCTCCTTGGATGAAACCATCATCGTCTGCCGGCGCTCGATGCCCACCGCACCGCCCTGCGTGGTCTGCACCGTCTGGCAGCCGCCGGTCACGCCGGCGACGATGATCAAGGGCGCAAGGCGCCAGCGCCATTCAAAACGTTTCTTCATGTCGATTCCGGATTTCGAGCGGATGGATCATTGGACTGCATTCACGGCCGCGCGATCCCGCCAGCCGCCAAGCAGCACCAGCAATCCGACGAGCGCGAGGAGCGAGCCGACGGAGTAGGTCCATCCCGGCCCGACCCGTTCCCAAGTGTAGCCGCTAATCAGGCCACCGATCATGCCGCCGGCGCCGAAGCTGATGCTGCCGTAGAGCGCCTGGCCGCGAGCCTGATGACGCGACCCGAACCAGCCGTTCACCGCGGCGACGGCCGCCGCATGATTGGAGCCGAAGGTGGCGCCATGCAGAAGCTGCGCAAACAGCAGCACCACCAGCCAGTCCGCGCCCCAGCCGATCAGCACGAAGCGCAGCACCGCCGCGACAAAACTGAAGGCCATGATGGCGCGCAGCGAGAACGCGCGCAGCAATTGCGGCATGGCCATGAAGACGACGATTTCGGCGACGACGCCGAGGGTCCACATCCAGCCGACGACCGACTTGCTGTAGCCGTGGGCGACCAGATGCAGCGAATAGAACACATACAGCGCACCATGCGCCGCCGACATGAAGAAGCACGCCGCCAGCACCGCCCGCACTTCCGGCCGGCGCAGGATCTGGCCGAGCGCGACCGGCGTTTCCGGCGCCGGCGCGCGCCGGGCCTCGGGAATCGCCAGCGCGCAGAACAGGATGCCGCCGAGCATCGCCAGCGAGACCCACAACACCGTGCGCACCGGCAGGTCGTCGAGCAGGTAGCCGAGGCCGAGCACCGCAACGATGAAGCCCACCGACCCCCACACGCGGATGTTGCCGTAGCGGCTGGCCTGCCCTTCGAGATGGGCGAAGGTCAGCGCCTCGACCAGCGGCAGCGCCGCGCTCCAGAAGAACGCCAGCAGGGCCATGCTGACGAACAGGCCGGCGTAGGCGTCGCTCACCAGGAAGCCGGCGAAACCCACCATCGACAGCACCGCAGACAGCCACACGATCGGCGTCCGCACGCCGAGCCGGTCGGCCAGCCAGCCCCACAGCGTCGGCGCCAGCATGCGCATCACCGACATCAGCGACATCAGCACGGCGATCTGTGCCGCGGTGCGGCCGACGGATTGCAGATACAGACTGAAGTAGGGAGAAAACGCGCCGATGAAGGCGAAGTAGAAAAAGTAATAGCCGGACAGGCGCCAGTAGGGAATCATCGGCGCAATTGTAGCGCCCCATGAAAAAGAGCGCCCGAAAGCGCCCTATTGTTGCAGACAGGCCGAACGATCAATTGACGGTGTGATCCTTCAGCATGTCGTAGAGCTCATCCTTGAGCTTCAGGCGGCGCTTCTTCAGGTCTTCCAGCTCGAAGCCGGTCGCCAGTTCGGCATTGACCTCGACGCGGACGACGTGACGATTGACATCGTGGTATTCGTCGAACAGCCGCGCGAAGTGTCCGTTGGACATCTTCAGCGAGTGAATCTGATCGCGGTATTCGGGGAACTCGTGGTTCAGATCGTGTTGCTCCATGCACTACCTCCTGGCTCGTCGTGATTTCCGGAATATCGTGAATGCAACTTTACGCTCCCGAAACGGGTGAAAAGTTGATCGCGATCAATCCTTGCGGGTCGGCGACGGGACGGGCTGCACGCCGCCCGGCGCGAGCCCGGCGATCTTCGGCGTGACGCAGGTGACATCCGCATTCTGGGCCCGGTGGCGCAGCGCGTGATCCATCAGCACCAGCGCCAGCATGGCTTCGGCGATCGGCGTGGCGCGGATGCCGACACAGGGATCGTGACGGCCGTGGGTGTTGACGATGACCGGCTGGCCGGCCTTGTCGATGCTGCGACGGTCGAGACGCGTGCTCGAAGTGGGCTTGATCGCCATGCTGACGATCACATCCTGGCCGGTCGAGATGCCGCCCAGCACGCCGCCGGCGTTGTTGGACAGGAAACCTTCCGGCGTCATCTCGTCGGAGTGCTGGGTGCCAAGCTGGGCGACGCTGGCGAAACCGGCGCCGATCTCGACCCCCTTCACTGCATTGATGCCCATCATCGCGTAGGCGATGTCGGCATCGAGGCGGTCATAGACCGGCTCGCCCCAACCCACCGGCACGCCGCTGGCCAGCACGTTGATCCGCGCCCCGACCGAGTCGCCGGACTTGCGCAGCGCGTCCATGTAGGTTTCGAGTTGCGGCACGATGGCCTGGTTCGGGGCAAAGAAGGCGTTGCCGTCGATCTCGTCCCACGACACGAAGGGGATGTCGATCGGGCCGAGCGCCGCCATGAACCCGCGGATCACGATGCCGTGGCGTTCTTCCAGCCACTTCCTGGCGATCGCCCCGGCAGCCACGCGAACGGCGGTTTCCCGCGCCGACGAACGCCCGCCGCCGCGATGGTCGCGGATGCCGTATTTCTGCCAGTAGGCGTAGTCGGCATGGCCGGGGCGGAAGCTTTCGGCGATGTTGCCGTAGTCCTTCGAGCGCTGGTCCTGGTTGCGGATCAGCAGCGCGATCGGCGTGCCGGTGGTGACGCCCTCGAAAACGCCGGACAGGATTTCCACGGTATCCGGCTCGCGCCGCTGGGTGACGTGGCGCGAGGTGCCGGGCTTGCGGCGATCGAGTTCGACCTGGATGTCGGCCTCGCTGATCGTCAGCCCCGGCGGACAGCCATCCACCACGCAACCGATGGCGGGGCCGTGGGATTCGCCGAAGGAGGTGACGCAGAACAGCTTGCCGAGGGAATTGCCGGACATGGATGACTCGCGGACGGGGATGAAAATGCGGCTGAAGTCTAGCACGCCGCCAGCCCGGGGCCGGCGGCGCGGGTGCGACGGGCTTACTGGAAGAATTCGTCGAGACGACCGAAGACCGGATGCTCGCCGTCGTGCTTGTTGACGTACAGCACGTCCTCGAGCTTTTCGACCTGCTTGATCATCTTCTCGAGACGCTGATCCTCGAAGACGAGCAGCCAGATGCGGCTGGTTTCTCCCGAGCCGACCGGCATGCACAGGATGCCTTCGACGTTGAAGGCGCGGCGGGCGAAGAGGCCGCAGATGTGACTCATCACACCGGGGTGGTTGGCCACCCCCAGTTCGAGCACGACCTTGTGGAAACCGGTGGTTTCCGGCACCTCGGGGATGAACTCGGACAGCGGCTTGGTTGCGGAAATGTTGTCGGACATCGTGATCTCCTCGGG
>SSSX01000834.1 GCA_015657735.1 Zoogloeaceae bacterium | reverse complement strand
TTCATCGAGCTGTACGCCGAGAAGACCGACATCGGCAACGGCCAGCCCTACGTCAACCCCGATCCGTGGATTCCGGCCGCCGAAAACGGCATCGCCCCGAGCCGCATGGACCACTGCCTGCTGTACGGTCCGGACATCGAGAAGGTTCAGGACATCTTTGAAAAGGTGCTCGGCTTCTTCCTCGTCGAGCACGTCGTGATGGAAGACGGCAAGACCGATCTGGCGATCTGGCTGAGCTGTTCCACCAAGGCCCACGACATCGCCTTCGTGCGTCACGCCGAGCCGGGCAAGCTGCACCACGTGGCTTTCAAGCTCGACAGCTGGGAGCGCGTGCTGCGCGCCGCCGACCTGATGTCCATGAACCGCGTGTCGATCGACATCGGCCCCACGCGCCACGGCATCACCCGCGGGACGACGATCTACGCCTTCGATCCGTCCGGCAACCGCTTCGAAACCTTCTGCGGCGGCTACGACACCTACCCGGACTACCAGCCGGTGAAGTGGACCTGGGACCAGGTCGGCCCGGGCATCTTCTACCACGACCGCAAACTCAACGAGCGTTTCCTGACCGTCGTTTCCTGATCGTCCGGGCGGCAGTTGCATAAAGCAGAACGGCGGGGAAACCCGCCGTTCTGTCAGAGTGCCAAGCCGGCGGTGGCGCCGGGCTCAGCTCAGCAGATCGTCCGGCAGATTGCGTACCGCTTCGAGGGTGCGCAGGATGTGATCGGTCAGGATGCGGGTGGCTTCCGGGGCATTGCGCGCGAGGGCCGCATCGACGATCGCCTGGTGTTCCGCATGCACATCGCGCGGAATGGGCTGGCGGAAGAGGGACAGGCGCCGGTAGCGCTCTGACTGGAGGTACAGGATGTTCTGGAAGTGGCGGATCCAGCGGGACGGCGAGGCAGAAATCAGCACTTCGTGGAAAGCCCGGTTGCGCTGCTCCCATTCCTCGCGGCCGTGCCCGTTCTTCGAGCTGTCGTCGAGCTTGTCCTCGGCCCGCGACAGCATGTGGAAGGACGCCACCACGTTGGCCTCCCAGGCGTCGTCGCCGCGTTCGATCGACTGCTGCAGCGCGACGGTTTCGAGCAGTACGCGGGTACGGGTGATGTCTTCGAAATCGTCGAGGGAAATCGGTGCGACGCGGAAGCCGCGCTGCCCCTGGGCCACGACCAGTGCATCGGTGACCAGCAGCTGGAGGGCTTCGCGCAGGGTGCCGGCGCCAACCGAGTACTGGTCTTTCAGATGTTCGACGCGCAGTTTTTCGCCCGGCCGGTGAAGGCCTTCGATGATGTCCCGGCGCAGTTGCCGGTAGGCGCCTTCGGCAAGGGTTTTGGGTTCATCCGCATGACCACCGGTGAGGTCTGGGACGCTTGCAACATCATTCATCGTGTTGGATTCTCTGTTCCCCGCTTGCGCCGGGATGTGACTGAACGGGTTTGCTTGAATTGTAGCCGAATCACGTTATCCCGGTGTTGGATAAAAATCTCGAGAAAAACATTGACGGGGAAAACAGAAGCAAATATTGTTCTCCCAGGGCAGGTCTTCTAGAACACCTCAACCGGATACCCACATGAGCGATAAAGCCGTTCCCACCGTTGCTGTTCCCCAGTCGGTCGTTTCCGCTGAGGCCGTCACCGTTGCGCTCGAGGCCGCCGTGGCCTACGCCGCGCAGATCGGCGTCAAGATCAACGTCGCGGTTGCCGACAGCGGCGGCAATCTGTGCGGATTTCTGCGGATGCCGGGCGCGTTCGTCCAGTCGATCGATATCGCCATCGACAAGGCCTACACCTCGGCCGGTTTCGGCTTTGCCACCAAGAAGTGGATGGATCTGATCGGCCACGACGAGGGTATGAAATTCGGCTTCTCGGCCCGTCCGCGGCTGGTCGTGTTCGGTGGCGGTCTGCCGATCCGCGTGAACGGCGAACTGATCGGCGGCATCGGTGTTTCCGGCGCCTCCGAGGCCCAGGATGAAGACTGCGCCCGGGCCGCGCTGACGGCCATCGGCGCCACCGAGTAAGCGACCGGCGCCGGTGCCCCGGCGCCAGACGATCACCCCAACTCAAACACAAGGATTCCGATGGATCTCCAACTCGCAGGCAAGCGCGCCCTGATCACCGGTTCGACGTCCGGCATCGGTTTCGCCACCGCACGTTCGCTGGCAGGCGAAGGCGTTGAGGTCATTCTCAACGGCCGTGGCCGGGCCGGCGTTGCGGCCGCCGTCGAGCGACTGCTCGAAGCCGTACCGGGCGCCAGCGTCAGGGGCGTCGCCGCCGACATCTCGACCGCCAGCGGTTGCGAGACGCTCGTCGCGGCCTGTCCCGACGTGGATATCCTCGTGAACAACATGGGTATCTTCGATCCAAAGCCCTTCGAGGAGATTCCCGACGAAGAGTGGTTCAACTTCTTCGAAACCAACGTGATGAGCGGCGTGCGCCTGACCCGTCACTACCTGCCGGCCATGAAGGCCCGCAACTGGGGCCGGGTGGTTTTCATCTCGAGCGAATCCGGCGTCTGCCCGCCGGCCGAGATGGTGCATTACGGCATGACCAAGGCGGCCCAGCTGTCCGTCGCGCGCGGACTGGCGGAAACCTGCATCGGCTCCGGCGTCACAGTGAATTCCGTACTTCCCGGCCCGACCCGTACCGAAGGTGTCGCGACGTTCTTTGGCCAACTCGCCAGGGACCAGGGTGTGACGGTGGACGAGGCCGAACGGGCCTTCTTCGCCAACGCCCGGCCGACCTCGATCATCAAGCGCCTCATCGACCCTGCCGAGGTTGCTGCGATGGTCGCCTACGTCTGCAGTCCGCTGTCTTCCGCCACTCAGGGCGCTGCCCTGCGGGTCGAGGGCGGCGTGGTCCGCAGCATGGTTTAACCCCAGCGGTTTCAACAGGAAAAATCAAAACGATGAGCAAGAAGATCAAATGCGCCCTGATCGGTCCGGGCAACATCGGCACCGATCTGCTGGCCAAGCTGCAGCGCAGCCCGGTGCTCGAGCCGGTATGGATGGTGGGGATCGATCCTGAGTCGGACGGTCTCAAGCGGGCCCGCGAGATGGGCATCAAGACCACCGCGGAAGGCGTCGATGGGCTGCTGCCCCACGTGCTGGCCGACGGCGTGCAGATCGCCTTCGACGCCACCAGCGCCTACGTGCATGCCGACAACAGCCGCAAGCTCAACGCGCTGGGCGTGCTGATGGTCGACCTCACGCCGGCCGCCATCGGCCCG
>SSSX01000833.1 GCA_015657735.1 Zoogloeaceae bacterium | reverse complement strand
GGCGATGTTCGAGGCGGTCGATGGCTGCTTGCTGGATCATGGCTCAGCTCCGATAGCCGAAGAACACGTCTTCGAGCGACGGCTCGCGAACGTGCAGGTCGCGCATGGTGTCGCCCAGCGTGGCGAGGCGGGCCAGGGCGGGCATCTTGGCTTCGCGGGCGAGGCGGATGTGGAGCACGTTGCCGGCTTCGTGGATGCTGTCGATGGCCATCCCGTCGAGCACCCGGGCGACCTGTTCCTTGAGGCCGGCGCCGCCGGCGATCTCCAGCGTGAGCGGGAGGTTCATCGCCTCGCGCAGCGCCTGCACGGTGCCGGTGGCGCGGATCTGGCCGCCTTCCATGATGGCGAGGCGGTCCACGCGTTCCTGGATCTCGGCGAGGATGTGCGAGGTCAGGACCATCGTCACGCCGTCGGCCCGGAGCTGGCGCAGGATGGTGTAGAAGTCGCGGATCGCGCCGGGGTCGAGCCCGGTGGTCGGCTCGTCGAGGAACAGCAGGCGCGGCGTGCCGAGCAGGGCCTGGGCAAAGCCGAGGCGCTGGCGCATTCCCTTGGAGTATTCGCGCACGCGCCGGCCGGCCGCCCCGGACAGCCCGACCTTTTCGAGCAGCGCGGCGCATTCGCGGCGCGGCACGGCTTTCAGGTCGGCAAAGAAGAACAGGGTTTCGAGGCCGGTGAGGTTGTCGTAGAGCACCACGTTTTCGGGCAGGTAGCCGATCCGGCGGCGGGTCTCGCGGAAGCGTGGGCCGTTCACCGGCTCGCCGTCGAGACGGATTTCGCCGCGGGTGATCGGGATCAGGCCGAGCATCATCTTGAACAGCGTGCTCTTGCCGGCGCCGTTGTGGCCGATGAGGCCGAACAGTTCGCCCGGCGCGATGTCGAGATCGACGCCCTTGACGGCCTGGATGGTGCCGAAATCCTTGGTCACCCCGCGGGCTTCAACGATAGTGCTTGCCAAGCCAGTTTCTCCACTCGGAATGTTCGGGGCGCATGCGCGGGTTCTTGTCCACGATGCTCGGGGCGCGCAGCAGCGGGAACTGCTGGGCGATCAGGCGCAGGGTCTGGATGGCCGGGCTGGCGAGCAGCAGCTTGACCATCGGATGGCGCCACGACAGGCGGTCGACCATGTCGTTGGCCTCGTAGGGCACGTCGCCGAGCCCGTCGCCGTTGCGGTCCCAGCCGACGTAGTTGCTCCAGTGGTTGCCTTCCTTCACGCCCCACGCTTCGTCCTTCGAGGCGACGTATTTGACCTGCTCGCGGTTGGCGATGAAGTCGTTGCGCTCGACCACATTGCGCACCGAGCCGGCCCACAGGTGTACGCCGACCAGGTTATCCACCACCAGGTTGCCGCGCAGGGTGTTGAACTCGGCGTCGTAGATGAAGAAGCCGCGGGCGTTGCCGGCGACGACGTTGTTCTCGACGACGGCGTCCTGGATCGTGCGCAGCATGATGCCGTGGTCGGAATTGCCCCATGCGCGGTTGTTGCGCACGATCTGGTCGCGCACTTCCATCAGCGCCAGGCCGCCGCGGTTGTAGTAGGTGTCGTTGTCCTCCCACAGGTTGTGGTAGGAGTTCATGTAGTGGGTGCCGTAGCGGCTGTGGTGCATCTTGTTGCCGCGGAACACCGCCTGGTGCGACACATCGACGTAGATCGCGTCGCGCACGAAACCGATGTTGTTGCCGATGATCTGCGCGCCGGTGGTGTTGTAGAGCTGGATGCCGTTGCCGCGCTGCGACGAATCGAGATCGCGCTTGCCGGTGATGAGGTTGTGTTCGATCACCACGTTTTCGGCTTTCTCGATCCACAGCCCGAAGAGGGTGTAGCTGAAGTCGCAATGGCTCACGCGGGCGCGGTGGGCGCCGGGCTGGATGTAGATGCCGGCGTTTTGTGCGCCGAGGTCGGCGCCGGAGTCGGCGACGATGAAGCCTTCGATCGCCACGTCGGTGGCGACGACCCGCACGGTGTCGCCCTTGCCTTGCCCGTCGAGGGTCGGGCGGCCTTCGCCGATCAGCTTGAGCGGCTTGTCGATGCGCAGGTTGCCGGGGTATTGGCCGCGGCCGACGCGGATCGTGTCGCCGGGCGCCGCACGGGCGATGGCGGCCTGGATCGATTCGCCCGGCTTGACCTGCCATTCGGCGGCATGGCCCGTCTGGGCGACGACCGCCAGCCCGGCGGCGAGGACGGCCGGCGCGAGGCGTGGCCGTCGCGGTGCGTGCAGCGGAAGACAGGGTCGGGGCATAAGGCTGTGAGGTCTTGTTTGGCGCCAAGTATGCGACGGAATGTCGCAGCCGGCCTTGATTTCGGTGAAGTCGCGCGACGCCGCGCGGCGGGGGTGTGAATCTCGGCGGCATGGTGCCGTCGCCTCGACGGCCCGTCGCTTCACGTTGACGGCCCGTCGCTTCAATTGAACGCTGCGTGATGTGATTGGAGGCGGTCGT
>SSSX01000832.1 GCA_015657735.1 Zoogloeaceae bacterium | reverse complement strand
GCCGCGCGCAGGTGCCGCACCGGCTCGCCGATGTTGGCGCCCAGCGCCACGTAGGCGCGGACGCGAGGGCCTGCCGCAGCGTTCATGCGTCGCCGCTGTCGGAGGAGGCCGGGCCGGCGGACGTGGGTTTGCGGCGGCGCCGGCGCTTCTTTGCGGCGCCGCTCTTGTCGGGCACCAGCATCGCCTCGCGGGCGTCCGGGTTGGCGTCGGCAAAGGCGTCCCACCAGTCGGGGAGCTCCATCGGCAGTTCGCCGGACTGGGCGCGCAGGCGCAGGAAATCCCACGCGGCGCGGTAGCGCGGCTGTTCGAGCAGGCGGTACGGCGTCTTGCCGGCGCGCTTGTCGAAGCGTGGCTGCAGGGCCCAGATTTCCTTGATGTCGCCGGCGATGCGGCGGGTGATGGCGAGCTTGCCGGACTGCTTGTCGAGCACCGCATCCATCGCATCGAAAAGCGCCGGCTGGGAATGGGCGCCGTCGGCCTTGCGCGCTTCCCAGTCGGCCAGCACCTCGTGCCACAGCAGCGTGGCGAACAGGAAACCGGGGGACACCGGCTTGCCCTGGCGCACGCGCTCGTCGGTGTTGTCGAGCGACAGCCACACGAAGCGCTCGCCCAGCGGCTGTTCGAGGATCACGTCGAGCAGTGGCAGGAGGCCGTGGTGCAGGCCTTCCTCGCGCAGCTGGCGCAGGCACTTGACGGCGTGGCCGGACATCAGCAGCTTGAGCATCTCGTCGAAGAGACGGGCCGGCGGCACGTTTTCGAGGAGCTCGGCCATCTCGCGGATCGGCGCGCGGGCGGCCGGGTCGATCGACAGGCCGAGCTTGGCGCCGAGGCGCGCCGCACGCAGCATGCGCACCGGGTCTTCGCGGTAGCGCACGCGCGGGTCGCCGATCATGCGCAGGGTTTTCTGCTGCAGGTCGGCGACGCCGTGGTGGTAGTCGACGACGGTTTCGTCGGACGGGTCGTAGTACAGCGCGTTGACGGTGAAGTCGCGACGGGTCGCGTCCTCGGCCATCGAGCCGAAGACGTTGTCGCGCAGCACGCGACCGTGCTCGTCGGTCTCGGCCGATTCGGCGTCCTGCATCGCCCGGAAGGTCGACACTTCGATGGTCTCGGGGCCGCTCATCACGTGGACGATCTTGAAGCGGCGGCCGATGATCCGCGAGCGGCGGAAAAGGGCGCGGACTTCTTCCGGCGTGGCGCTGGTGGCGACGTCGAAATCCTTCGGCGTCTGGCCGACGATGATGTCGCGCACCGCGCCGCCGACCACGTAGGCCTTGTGGCCTGCCTCCTGCAGCACCGAGCAGACCTTGTTGGCGGCGGGCGAGATGTGCTCCCGGCGGACGCCGTGACGGCTCACCGGGATGATCGCGGGTTCGGGAAGGGTGTTGGCGGGTGCGGCGCGGCGGAAAACGCGGCGCAGCAGTTTGCGGATCATTGGTGGGGCTTGGATTATTTTGGTCAAGTCGCGCATGATAACCCATCGAACGGCCGGCTTTTTCGTGTCGGGGCCGTTTCGGGCAGTCCGCACCGGCGCGGGGCCGGGATTTCGAGCCGATTCGTGAGGTTTCCGATGCTGCACTTTTCCGCCAACTTGTCCTTCCTGTTCCTCGACCGGCCCTTCCTCGACCGCTTCGCGGCCGCCGCGGCCTGCGGTTTCAAGGGCGTCGAGTTCCATTTTCCGTACGCGTATCCGGCCGACGAGCTTGCCGATGCGGCGAAGCGGGCGGCGGTCGAGGTCGTGCTGTTCAACTTTCCGGGCGGCGACTGGTCGGCCGGCGAGCGCGGCATCGCGTGCCTGCCGGAACGTGTCGCGGAGTTTCGCGAGGGGGTGGCCGCGGCGGCGCGCTACGCCGCAGCGCTGGCCTGTCCGCGGGTCAATTGCCTCGCCGGGCGGCGGCCGGTCGATGCCGACGAGGCGGTGCTCTTCGCGACGCTGGTGGACAACCTGCGTTTTGCCGCCGATGCCTTCGCGCCGGCCGAGCGCCAGGTTCTGCTGGAGCCGCTCAACAGCCGCGATACGCCGGGGTTTCTGGTCGACCGCACGGCGCCGGCGCTGGCCGTGCTCGACGCGGCCGACCGCCCCAATCTGGGTTTGCAGTACGACATCTATCACGCGCAGGTGATGGAGGGCGATCTGGCCCGGACGCTGGAGGCGAACCTGCCGCGCATCGGCCACATCCAGCTTGCCGACAATCCGGGCCGTCACCAGCCGGGCACCGGGGAGATCAACTTTCCCTTCCTGCTCCACCGCCTGAAGGCCCTCGGCTACGCGGGCTGGATCGGCTGCGAATATGTGCCGACCGGGCCGACCGAGGATTCCTTCGGCTGGATGGAGTGACGGGCGGCGCGGCCTTACCAGACGAAGAAGACCAGCGTCCACACCGTCGCCATCAGCCCCACCGGCACGACCATCGCCAGACCGGCCAGCAGGCGGCCGGGCAGCCCGGCGCCGGAACGGCGCAGGAGTGCCGCGACCAGCGCCAGGCTGCCGGCGCAGCCGGCGCCGAGCAGGGCGATGCGGACCGGCGGCAGCCAGCCCAGCCAGACGTGCTCGGCCTTGAGGTGGGTGACGGTCAGCATCGACAGGCCGAGGATCACGCTGGCGGCGGCCAGCGGCGTGAGGGCCAGACTGAAGCGCTGCCAGCCGAGCCTGCCGTTGCCGGCCAGCCGGGCCGCGATGGCCGGCCCGGCGAGCAGCAGGCTGCCGAGCACGAAACCGCCGCCAAGCAGATAGGCCAGCACCAGCGCACCGTCGAGCCAGGTGAACAGGTCGCTCGCCTCGGGGTAGTGGGTGAGCAGCCACCAGGGCACGTCGTTGTCGAGCAGCGCGAAGTGTTCGTGCTCGACCAGCCAGTCGGCCAGCGCCAGCTTGGCGTGCAGGAACCACGGGCTGAGCGTCCACTGGAAGGCCGCGGTGGCGACGCCGAGGACGCCGTAGATCAGGGTCAGGGCGTCCGGCGTGCGGGCCGGCACGTCGAGGTCGAGCACTTCCGCAAAGGGCGCGCGCAGGGTCAGCGCGACGGCGTCGCGCTGACCGGCGCAGCGCCCGCAGGCATGGCATTCGGAGGCGCTGCTCATGCGCCGCACGTCCACCAGCGGCGCGCAATTGACCGGTTCGAAGTCGCCCCGGTAGGCCTCCCACGCGGCCCGATCGACCTTGTAATGCAGCGGGGCGATCTTCGCCAGCACCGCGAACACGCCCGACGCCGGACACAGGTAGCGGCACCAGATGCGTTTCTCGCGGCCGTACAGCAGGCCGATGGCGACCGCCGCGACGGTCGAGCCGCCGAGCACCAGCAGCGCCGCCTGCGGGTATTCATAGACGCTGACCAGCTGGCCATAGACCGTCGTGCAGACGAAGGCGACGAAGGGCCAGCCGGGCCACTTCAGCCAGCCGGGCACGGCCTTGCCGCGTCCGTGGCGGCTGACCTGCTCGGAGATGAAGCCTTCCGGGCACAGCACGCCGCACCACACCCGGCCGAGGGTCACGGTGGCGATCATCACCCCGGGCCACCAGACGCCCCAGAAGCAGAACTGGGCGAACAGGCGCAGGTTGTCCCAGATGTGCGCGCTTTCCGGCGGCAGCGGCAGGAAGGCCGGAATCACGACCAGCCCGGCGTAGAGCAGCACGATCAGCCATTGCAGCGCGACGATCGGCCGGCGGTGGCGACGCAGCAGCAGGCCGATCCTGGCGAGCCGGTTCGGCGGCGTCTTGCGGTGAAAATGGAGAGTATGTTCAGACACGCTGCATCCTCCGCCGCGCCGTCAGCACGACGCCCCAGTACGCGCCCCACGCCAGCAGCGTGGCGAGCGCCGGGCGGGCGCGATAACCGGTGAAATCGGCGACCAGCCGGCCGCCGGTGGTGGTGTCGTCGAGCAGGCGCGCGCTGTCCCACACCGGGTCGAGCAGCGGCGGCAGCCAGCCGGCACCGATCAGCCGGTCGACCGCGGCCACCAGCAACGCCGAGGCCAGCACCAGCAGCAGGCCGGACGACAGGCGCAGCAGGAGGCCGATGTTGAGTCTGGCCAGGCTGCGCGCCGCCAGCCAGGCGGTCAGGCCGGCACCGGCCAGGCCGCCGAGCGCGCCGAGCGCCAGCGTCCGGATCTCGCCGCCCTGGGCCAGACCGTAGAGAAAGATCACGGTTTCGGCGCCTTCCCGCGCGACGGCCAGCGCGGCGACGACGGCCACGCCCAAGTAGCCGTTGCGTTCGGTGGCGGCCGCCAGATCGGCATGCAGGCGGGCCTTCATCTGCCGGCCATGCCGTGTCATCCACAGCACCATCTGGGTGATCAGCCCCGCGGCAAGAAAAAGTGTGGCGGTCTGGAAGAGTTCGAGCGCGGTGCCGCTGAGTTCGTCCTGCACACTCAGCAGCGCCCAGCCGAGCAGCAGGGCCAGACCGGCACCGGCGGCCAGACCGGCGAACAGCGCCCGCCGTCCGGGGCCACTGTCGTCGTTGGCCTTCAACCAGGCGTAAAGAATGCCTGCGATCAGGAAGGCTTCGAGGCTTTCCCGCCACACTACGAAAAAGGCGTTACCCATGCGGTGCTCCGTGCTTGCTGGCTGGTGTTGCGGATTGGCTGGCTGGCGGTCTAGCGGGCGACGATCCGGCCCTGGCCGGTTTCGGGGTGGAAATCGTCGAAGAACTTGTAGCTGCCCGGTTTCATCGGAAAGAAGACCAGGCTGCGGGTGACGCCCGGCGCCAGCACCAGTTCTTTCTTCAGTTCGAGGCTTTCGAACTCGGTGGCGCCCGGCCCTTCGTTCTTCACCTCGAGGCGAAAGCGGGTGCCGGCCGGCACCTCGACCGTCTCGGGATAAAAGCGGCCGTCCTTCATCAGGAGCCGGAAGGTCGGCATGTCGTCGGCGCCGGCGGTGCCGGCAAGCAGCAGCAGGCCGGCGGCGAGGGAGAGGAGGGGGCGTCTCATGGGGGCCTCGGGTCGCTCAGTAAGAGATGTTGGCGCGCAGCGCGAAGACCTTGACCGCCTTCGCGTCGGCGTTGCCGCCACCCTGGGTGACGTACTGGAAGTCGGGCGACACTTCGAACTGCGGGGACAGCCGGTAGCGGTAATAGATTTCCGTCAGTTTCTCGGCGCCCTGCGGGGTGAAGGTGTAAGCCGCCAGGGTGTGCTGGTCGTCGAGCCAGGCGGTGGCCGGACTGCTGCGATAGGCTTGGCCCGCCTGCAGCCACGCGCCGGCGATGCCGATGGCGTCGGCGCCGCGGCTCCAGTAGAGGCCCGACAGCTCGGCGCCGAGCGTGGCGGCCTGGTTGAACGGCAGCTCGCCATGAACCAGCCGCCCATACCGGGCGAACAGGCGGACACCGTCGCCGAGGCGCTGGTCGGCCGAGACGCCGAAGCCGCGGTGGCGGTGCAAGCTGCCGTCGAAGTCGATGCCTTCGCTGCGGTTCCAGCCGTACAGCCGGTAGGTGCCGCTGAGGCCGCCGAACAGCTTGAGCTGCTTTTCGGCCTGCACCATCAGCAGCGGCGACGACAGGCTGCGCTGGTAGTTGGCGCCGCGCTCGCCGGCGCCGAACACGCCGACCGACAGACGCCACGGCTGCAGCCGGTCGAAGTAGTTGAGGTAGGAGGCGACGAAACCGGGCTGGAAGCCGTTGGCATCCACGCCGACTTCGCGCCCGGCGTCGAGCAGCGGGTTGTGCACGAAGACCGAGTTGAGGAACTGGCGGGATTCGTCGCCGGCGCCGGCGTTCTGGTCGAAGAAACCGAAGATGTCCATCTTGCCGAAGGTCAGCTCCAGGGTTTCCCGCGAGTAGGGTTTGAAGCCGAGGAAGGGCAGCGGAATGGCGGCCTGATACCAGGCCTGGCCGAGAATGGTGACCGAATCGTCGGGGCTCGCGCCGGAGGCGCGGAAGGCCAGCGCGTTCGGCGTGTTGGCGAAATGGCCGAGGTTGGAGAAAGCCGCGTTGAGGCCCAGCCCCTGGCCCATGCGCAGGTGGGCGAAGAGTTTGTGCTCGATGTCGCCGACCGCCTGCAGCGGCAGCTCGACCGACACGTCGGCGCGGTAGTTCAGCTGGCTGGTGCCGCCATCGATGTGGCCGGGCAGGCCGGCGGCGTGCTGGCCGACGGTGGCCAGCGCCGCGCCGATCTTGATGCCGTCCAGCGATTCGGCGATGCGGGCGGCCTTCTTCATTTCCAGCGCGTCCTTTTCGACGGCCTTCAGACGCACCGTCAGTTCCGGCTCGTTCTCGGACAGGCGCGGACTGTCGAGGCCGCGGGCGATGTCGGCGCTCTCGCCCTTCAGCACCTTG
>SSSX01000831.1 GCA_015657735.1 Zoogloeaceae bacterium | reverse complement strand
CGTCGTTGGCGTGATCGAACACGTCCTGGTAGTTCGTCGCCACCTGCATGGCATGTCTCCGCCGGCCGCCGCTGGTTCAGGCCGATAAGCATTAGTACCTAGTCGCTTAGATGCGACGCCCGATTTACGCCCCCACCCCCCGCCGATAGCCTTGTCAGCACCTGTCGCGCTCCGGCCGTCAGGCGTTCGAACAAGTGAAATTACAGTTTAAATCGAATCTAAAAATTATCCATAGACCGCTGGACGCGCCGGCCCCCCGCCCCGCCCACATCCAGCCCCCGCGCAAGGAGTCGTTTCGATGAGCCAGCCCCGCAACCCTGCACAGCACGAGGTGGTCGTGTCCACCTACACCCGCGGCATCGTCGGGCCGGGCAACCCGATGCTCGGCCCGGTGGCCGACGGCGGCACCGTCCGCGTCGGCACCCCGCCGGGCTGCTGGGGGCCGATGATCACGCCCAAGTTCCAGGGCGGCCATGAAGTCTCGCAGCCGGTCGCCGTCGACGGCGCCGAGGTGGGCGATGCGGTGGCGATCCGCATCAAGCGCATGGAAGTCACCTCGCTGGCCACCTCGTCCGGCGTGATGGCCTTCGTCGACGGCCGCTATCTGGGCGACCCCTTCGTCGCCAAGCTGTGCCCGAGCTGCGGCACGGTCAGCCCGCCGAGCCACATCGAAGGCACCGGCGACGACGCCGTGCACTGCGACGTGTGCGGCGCCGAGGCGAGCGCCTTCCGCTTCACCAACGGCTACGTGATCGTCCTCGACAAGGACAACCGGGTGTCCCTCACCGTCGACAAGGGCGCCGCCGAACGCCTCGCCGCCCACGCCCGCGACAACGCCCGCCTGCCAGCGCAGTCCGAGCAGCACTCGATCCTGTCGCTGGCCCGCGCCGACCTCGCCGGCCTGGCGGCGCACATGCAGCCCTTCCTCGGCAACATCGGCACCACCCCGTCGCGCGATCTGCCCGATTCGCACAACGCCGGCGACTTCGGCAGCTTCCTGGTCGACGCGCCCCACGCCTACGCGATGAGCCAGGAAGAACTCGAACGCCACAAGACCGACGGCCACATGGACACCAACTCGGTGCGCGCCGGGGCGATCCTGATCTGCCCGGTCAAGGTCCCCGGCGCCGGCATCTACATGGGCGACATGCACGCCCAGCAGGGCAACGGCGAAGTGGCCGGCCACGCCACCGACGTCTCCGGCATCACCGAAGTGCAGGTCGAGGTCATCAAGGGTCTCGCCATCGACGGCCCGATCCTGCTCCAGCGTCCCGACGACCTGCCGCCGCTGGCCCGCCCGATGAACCGCGAACAACGCGCCGCCGTGAAAGCGCTGGCCGCCCGCTACGGCCAGACCCACATCGAGGAGAACGCCCCGATCACCTTCATCGGCAGCGGCCGCACCCTCAACGACGCCACCCACAACGGCATCGACCGCGCCGCCCGCGTCACCGGTCTGCCGCCGGAGGAAATCCTCAACCGCGCCACCATCGCCGGCTCCATCGAGATCAGCCGCCTGCCCGGCGTGGTGCGCGTGACCTTCATGTGCCCGCTGAGCATCCTCGACCGCCTCGGCATCGGCGCGCTGGTGCGCGAGCAGTACGCCATCGGCACCGACTGAATCCCCCGCTTCCACACCACCCACAACAAGGAGCACAGCCATGAATGCCCCCACCGACCTCAAATGGGCCGCCAAATATCCCGACCTCGGCACCGGACCGATCCCGGTCGAGCCCTGCGTGTCGCCCGAATTCTATGAAGCCGAGCGCCAGAAAGTGTTCCTCAAGAGCTGGCTGAAGGTCGGCCGCGTCGAGGAGATCGCCCGGCCCGGCGACTACAAGGTCAAGAAGCTCGCCTTCGCCAAAACCTCGGTGATCCTGATGCACGGCAAGGACGGCCGCATCCGCGGCTTCCACAACACCTGTTCGCACCGCGGCAACAAGGTCGTCGTCGAGACCGGCGAGGAAACCTTCGGCCGCAACAAGGCGGCGGTGGTCACCTGCCGCTTCCACGGCTGGGTGTACAACGCCAACGGCAAGATCGTCCAGGTGCCCGAGGAAAACAAGTTCCACGCCGACTTCGACAAGGACCAGAACGGCCTCACTGCGGTGCACACCGACATCTGGGAAGGCTTCGTGTTCGTCAATCTCGACCCGGCCGACAAGGTCGTGCCGCTGGCCGAATTCCTCGGCGGTATCGGCACCCACCTGGCCGGCTTCCCGTACGGCGAACTGTCGCAGTGCTTCAGCTACCACACGTATCTGGACTGCAACTGGAAGGTCGCCCACGACGCCTTCGCCGAGGCCTACCACGTCGCCACCATCCACGCCGGCTCCTTCCCCAACGTGTTCTCGTCGGGCCTGCAGAACGTCGAACTCTTCGGCCCGCACCGCACCACCGCCATCTGCCTGTCGCTCGACGCCGAACCGACCCCGGTGGCGAAGATCGCCAACAGCCTCGCCACCGGCTCGCTGGTCGCCCAGCGCGGCGCCTCGATGCTGCCGCCGACGGTCAACCCGGACCGCCGCGACGACTTCTCGTTCGAGCTGTCGGTGCTGTTCCCCAATCTGCTGCTGCACATCTCGGAAGGCATCTGGTTCACCCACCAGTTCTGGCCCGTCGCCCACAACAAGACCCTGTGGGAAGGCAAGTACTACGTGCGTCCGCCCAAGACCAACAGCCAGCGCTGGGCGCTCGAACACGCCCAGTGCCTGCAGCGCAACGCCTGGCTCGAAGACACCGCGACGATGGAAGACACCCAGATCGCCCTCGAATCCGGCGCCAAGCAGTTCATGCACCTGCAGGACGACGAAATCCTGATCCGCCACGGCTACCACGCCCTCGAAGCCTACATGCACGCCAAGTGAGGAAACCCGCGATGAACCCGCTCTCCCTGCCCAAATCCTTCGAAGCCCTCGAACCGCTCGTCGCCACCTGGGCGCTGGCCACCCAGGACGCCCGCCAGCAGCGCCGCATCCGATCCACCCGCGGCGAACTGCGCGCCTTCTACGACGCCATGCTGCCGCGCCTGCCGGACATCCTCACCCACGTCGACGGCTTCCCGCTCGGCGACCTGCCGCCGGCCTCGGCGCGACTGTTCAACCTGGCCCTGTCGCTGGCCGAGGTCGCCCCGCACATCGAACTCTACGGCGGCGATCCGAAGGTGCCGCACAGCTTCGACGAGGCCCGCTTCGTCGCCGACCACGGCCGCGTTGCCGCGTAGAACCCGTAAGCCCATGAAACCTGCCGACTCCGCGCGCCTCACCCGTCTCGAGGACATCGAGGCGATCCGCGCGCTGGTGGCGCGCTACGCCCTCGGCGCCGACCGCAACAACGACCCGGCGATCCTCGGGCCGCTGTTCGCCGCCGACGCCGAATGGGAGTGCGAAGGCTTCGGCCACTACCGCGGCCGCGCCGAGATCGCCGCGGAGCTGGCCCGCATCGGCCGCCAGTCGATCCGCTGGTCGCTGCACTACATGGTTTCGCCGCTCATCGAGCCGTCCCGCGACGGCCGCCGCGCCCGCTGCCACTGGTATCTGTGGGAACTGGCGCGGGTCGGCGAGCAAGGCGAAGCCCACTGGATCGGCGGCTGGTACGCCAGCCGCCTCAAGAAAGGCCGCAAGGGCTGGCGCTTCACGCACGTCAGGCTGCACCTGAAGCTCCTCAGCCCCCACGCGGACGGCTGGACCACCCTGCCGGCAACAGACTGACCCCACCACACCACGAGGACACCAAGAATGCGCAAAATCTCCATCATCGGCGGCGGCCAGGCCGGCCTCCTGCTCGGCTTCTCGCTGCTCGACAAAGGCTGCTCGGTCTCGCTCTACACCGACCGCAGCGCCGAGCAGGTGCTCAACAGCCGCATCCCCAGCACCGCCTTCATGTTCGACAGCAGCCTCGCCGTCGAACGCGAACTGGGCCTCAACTTCTGGGAAGACCTGGTGCCCTTCGGCGAGGGCATGCACGTCGACTTCCGCGGCCCCGACGGCAGCATCGGCCTCACCGTCCAGGGCCGGCTGGGCAATCTGCAGGGCCAGGCCCTCGACCAGCGCACCAAGTTCGCCCGCTGGCTGCAGGAATTTCCGCTCCGTGGCGGCAAGCTCATCATCCACGCCGTCTCGGTGGCCGACCTGGAAAAGATCGCCGCCGAATCCGACCTCACGATGGTCGCCGCCGGCAAGGGCCAGATCAACGCCTTCTTCGCCCGCGACGACGAACGCAGCATCCACACCGTCCCGCCGCGCCGGCTCGCCGCGATGCTGCTCACCGGCCCCGGCCTGCTCGGCGACCGGCCGTGGAAACGGGTGCCGTTCCGTCCGCTGCGCTTCAACTTCATCGCCGGCGCCGGCGAGTACTTCACGCTGCCGTTCTACACCCACACCCGCGGCGAATGCCGCAGCGTGCTGTTCGAAGCCATCCCCGACGGCCCGATGGACCGCTTCCAGGACGCCCGCGACGGCCACGAGATGCTCGACATCGCGCGCCAGGTCGTCGCCGAGCTGGCCCCCGACGACCTCCACCACTTCGACGACGCCACCCTCACCGACGACGACGCCTGGCTCAAGGGCAGTTTCGTGCCCACCGTGCGCAAGCCGGTCGGCCGGCTCCCGTCCGGCGCCTGCGTGATGGCCATCGGCGACACCGCGGTGCTCAACGACCCGATCGCCGGCCAGGGCTCCAACAACGCCGCGCGGATGGTGCGCCATCTCGCCGACAGCATCGTCGCCCGCGGCAACGCGCCGTTCGACGCGGCGTGGATGCACGACACCTTCGAACGCTTCTGGAACGACTCGGCGCAGTACACCACCGCCTTCACCAACGCCCTGCTCAACCCGCCCGGCGAACCGGTGATGACCGTGCTCGGCGCCGCCTCGCAACACCCGCCGGTGGGCGACGCCTTCATGCGCTGCTTCGACAACCCGCGCAACTACTGGCCGTGGATCGCCGACCTGGACGAAGCCCGGCGCTTCGTCGCCGAACGCACGGAGGAACGCTGTGCAGCCTGATACCCGCGCCGCACGCTGGGCGGGGGATGGCCCGAGCGGCGATCCCCGCGCCCTGCGCCAGGCCCTCGGCAGCTTCGCCACCGGCGTGACGGTCGTCACCACCGTCGCGCCGGACGGCAGGCCGGTGGGCCTCACCGCCAGCTCCTTCAACTCGGTGTCGATGGACCCGCCGCTGATCCTGTGGAGCCTGTCCAACCACTCCCCGAGCCTCGCCGCTTTCTGCAACGGCGGCCACTTTGCGGTCAACGTGCTGGCCGACGGGCAGATCGACCTGTGCCAGCGTTTCGGCCGGCCGGTGCCGGACAAGTTCGACGGCCTCGCCACCACCACCGGCGCCGGCGGCGTGCCGCTGTTGTCCGGCGCGGCGGCCCAGTTCGAATGCGCGCTCGAAGCCGTCTATCCCGGCGGCGACCACCAGATCCTGCTCGGCCGCGTGCTGCGCTTCCGCTGGAGCGAACGCACGCCGCTGCTGTTCTGCCGCGGCCGGCTCGGCGCCGCCCTGCCCGTTGAGCCGGCGCTGGCCGGCTGACAAAAGATAAAGGAACCGACATGAGAGGACTCAAGGACAAGGTGGCGATCGTCAGCGGCGGCGCCACCCTCATCGGCGCCGCCATCGCCCGCGCCTTCGTCGCCGAAGGGGCGAAGGTGGTGGTCGCCGACATCGACATCCGGGGCGGCACCGCGCTGGTTGCCGAACTCGGCGAAACCGCCCGCTTCGTCGCCACCGACGTGAGCCGCGACGCCGACATCGATGCCTGCGTGCAGGCCACCGTCAAGGCCTTCGGGCACATCGACTGCCTGATCAACGTGGCCGCCGTGTATGCCGATCAGGGCCCCGCCTCGCCGCGCGACGACTGGGAAAAAGCCTTTGCGGTGAACGTCTTCGGCGCCGCGATGTTCCTGCGCGCGTGCCGCCCGCACATGGCCCGCGGCAGCGCGGTGGT
>SSSX01000830.1 GCA_015657735.1 Zoogloeaceae bacterium | reverse complement strand
TTCTTCCTTGGCGTGGTACATGGCCTGATCGGCGTTTTTCAGGATGTCGGTGGGGGTTTGCCCGTCGGCGGGGAAAAGGGTGATCCCGATGCTGGCCGACACGTAGGCGGTGTCGCCACCGAGCTGGAAGGGCTGGCACAGAGATTGCAGGATGTCCTCGACGATGCGTTCGATCGGCGCGCGTTCGGACAGGCCGGGCAGCAGCACGGTGAATTCGTCGCCGCCCTGGCGCGCCACGGTGTCGGATTCGCGCACGCAGGCGACGATGCGCCGGGCGGCTTCGATGAGCAGGTGGTCGCCGGCCTCGTGGCCGAGGGTGTCGTTCACCTCCTTGAAACGGTCGAGGTCGATGAACAGCACCGCCAGGCAGTCGTGGGTGCGCCGGGTGCGCTTCATGAATTCGGCCAGCCGGTCGTTGAGCAGGCGGCGGTTGGGCAGGCCGGTGAGGGTGTCGTAGTTGGCCTGGGTCCAGATCAGCGCTTCGGTCCGCTTGCGTTCGGTGATGTCGGTGACGACGCCGACCAGCCCGCCGAGGCTGCCGTCGGCTTTGAAGTAGGTGGCCTTGTTGAAGATCACGTCGCGGGTCTGCCCGTCGGCGGTCCGCACGGCGGCTTCGTAGGTCTGCACGCCGCCGGGGTGGTCGAACAGGGCCTGGTCGGCGGCGTGGTAGCGCTCGGCCAGTTCGGGCGGCGACAGCTCGAACACCGAACGCCCGACGATCTCGTCGCGGCTGCGCCCGATGAAGGCTTCGAAGGCTTTGTTGCAGCCGAGGTAGCGGGCGTGTTCGTCCTTGAAGAAGAGCGGGCTGGGGATGGCTTCGATGAGCTGGGCGATGAAGTTGAGTTGCTCGGTGGCGGTGCGCTCGGCGCTGCGCCGGGCGGTGATGTCGATCAGCATGCCGATGATGGCCGGCTTGCCGCCGAAGTCGGTGCGGGTGCCGAAGACTTCCAGTTCGAGCGGCTTGCGCGTGCGGTGGGCGCCGCGGAAGGTGTAGTGGGCGGTGTCGGCGCGTCCGTCGATGCGCCGTCCGATGGCCTCCCGGACCTTGTCGCGGTCGTCGGGCTGGATCAGGTCGGCCGGGCTGAGGCGACCGCACACTTCGTCCTGGGTGTAGCCGAAGATGTCGGCGAAGCGCGGGTTCACATACCGGAACAGATCGTCCTGGATGATGTAGACGCCGATCAGCGCGTTGCGCAGCAGCCCGAGGAAGAGCGCGTCGGCTTCGCGGACGAGGTGTTCGGTCAGAGGTGCGGACGGGATGGGCATGGGCGGTGGGTGGGGGCGTAAGCCTTTATTCTAGGCATCGTCGCTGTCGTCGGGCGCGGCACTGTTGGCGAGCTGCCGGCGGTAGCGTTCGGGCGACAGGCCGGTCCACCCGGTGAAGGCGCGGTAAAAGGCCGAGGTGTCGGCGTAGCCGAGATCGGCGGCGATCCGGGCGATGGGCTGGCGGGTCTTGGTCAGGCGGGCCAGGGCGATGTCGCGGCGCAGGGCTTCCTTGATGCCGCGGAAGCTGGCGCCTTCTTCGTCGAGGCGGCGGTGCAGCGTGCGTGGCGACATGTGCAGGCGGACGGCGACTTCGTCCTGCGACAGGCTGGCCGGCAGCGCGGCCCGGATCAGGTCGCGGACGCGCAGCACGGTGGCGCGGTCGCGGCGGTACAGCATGCTGATGCGGCCCGGCGCGCCTTCGAGGAAGGTGGTGAGCGCCGCCTCGTCGCGGCGGATCGGCAGGTCGAGCAGGGTGGCGTTGAAGCGCGCGGTGAGCAGGCTGCCGCCGACGAAGGTCGAGCGCTCGGTGTAGACCAGCGCGTAGTCGTCGGCGTGGGCCGGCCGCGGGAACGGGAAGTCCACCGAGTCGAGGGCCAGCCCGCGCCCGACCAGCCAGCACGACAGGCTGTGGAGCAGGCGCAGCAGCCATTCGAAGGCGAACACCCGCGCCGGGTCGTCGGGGTCGGCGGTCAGCGGGGTGAGTTCGGCGATGCGCAGTTCGGCGCGGCCGCCGATGCGGTGGATGCTGACCACCATGTCGGGCAGCACGATCGACAGGAAGCGCCGGGCGCGGTCGAGGCCGTCGGCGAGGCTGGCCGCGCCGAGCATGCCGCGGCACAGGAACTCGAAGCTGCCCGGCCGCATCCTGGCCGAGAACAGGCCGAAGCCTTCGTCGCCGAGGGCGGCGATGACCCGGTTGTAGAGCGTTGCGTAGCGGTCGACCGGAACCCGGCTGTCCGCGTCTGCAAGATCGATGTCGAGGCCGGCGAGCTGCATGGCGGGGTCGATGTTGCGCCGCCGCATGCCGGTCAGCATGCCGGTGACGAAACCCATTGAAACGCTTGTATGTTTACGGGTCGGCGAGGTTGCCACGGGGCCTGCTCCGTTCCGATTGGCGGCACTCGGGATGGGTGGGACAACGTTTGGCGGATTTTGCACGAATAGCGTCGACAACGGCAATGGAAAAGGCTCCGGCGGCCTTCTACTATTCAGGGACCGACAAACACGAGATGAGGGAGACCCGCATGACCGATCTGAGCGTTGCCAAGAAACTCGTCACTTACAAGCCCAAGAACAAGGTGCGTTTCGTCACCGCCGCCGCGCTGTTCGACGGCCACGACGCATCCATCAACATCATGCGGCGGATTCTGCAATCCACCGGCTCCGAGGTGATCCACCTCGGCCACAACCGGTCGGTGGGCGAAATCGTCAACGCGGCACTGCAGGAGGATGTGCAGGGCATCGCCATCACCTCCTATCAGGGTGGCCACGTCGAATTCTTCAAATACATGATCGACCTGCTGCGCGAGAACGGCGGCGAGAACATCAAGGTCTTCGGCGGCGGCGGCGGCGTGATCGTGCCGGCCGAGATCAAGGAACTCCACGACTACGGCGTGACCCGCATCTACTCGCCGGAAGACGGCGCGGTGCTCGGCCTGCAGGGCATGATCAACGACCTGGTCGAACGCTGCGACATGGATGTGTCCCGCTCCGGCCCGCAGGGTGCCGAGGCGGTCGTTGCCGCGCTCAAGTCGGGCAACCGCCGGGTGCTGGCCCAGATCGTCACCGGCCTCGAGAACGGTGCCTACGGCGACGAGGTGAAGGCCGCGCTGATCGAGGCCGCCAAGTCCGTCAAGGTGCCGGCCCTCGGTATCACCGGCACCGGCGGCGCCGGCAAGTCCAGCCTCACCGACGAGCTGGTGCGCCGCTTCCGTCTCGACCAGGACGACAAGCTCAAACTGGCGATCATCTCCATCGATCCGTCGCGCAAGCGCACCGGCGGCGCGCTGCTCGGCGACCGCATCCGCATGAACGCCATCGAGCACCCGAACATCTTCATGCGCTCGCTGGCCACCCGCGACACCGGCAAGGAAGTCTCCGTCGCGCTCCCCGAAGTCATCGCCGCCACCCGCCTGGCCGGTTTCGACATGATCATCGTCGAGACCTCCGGCATCGGCCAGGGCGACGCCGCGATCGTGCCCTTCGTCGATGTGTCGCTGTACGTGATGACCCCCGAGTTCGGCGCCGCCAGCCAGCTCGAGAAGATCGACATGCTCGATTTCGCCGATTTCGTGGCGATCAACAAGTTCGACCGCAAGGGCGCCGAAGATGCGCTGCGCGACGTGCGCAAGCAGTACCAGCGCAACCGCGAGCTGTTCACCACCGACACCCAGGAGATGCCGGTCTTCGGCACGATGGCGGCGCGTTTCAACGACGACGGCGTCACCGCGCTGTACCAGGCGCTCGCCCCGGCGCTGGCCGCCAAGGGGCTCAAGCTCGGCAAGGCCAAGCTGCCGCTGGCCACCGTCAAGGCGTCGAGCCGCGGCCGGGCGATCGTCCCCGCCGAGCGTGCCCGCTACCTGGCCGAGATCGCCGACACCGTGCGCGGCTATCACAAGCACACCTCCGAGCAGGCCCGCGTCGCCCGCGAGCGTCAGGCGCTGCGCATCTCGAAGCAGCTCTTCGAGGGCTGCAAGAAGGACGCCGGCTCGTTTGTCGAGCTGATCGACTGGAAGGACGGCGAACTCACCGCCAGCTCGAAGAAACTCCTCGACATGTGGCCGAAGACCGTCGAGCTGTACGCCGCCGACGAGTACGTGGTGAAGATCCGCGACAAGGAAATCCGCACCATCCTGACCTCCGAATCGCTGTCCGGCAGCAAGATCCGCAAGGTTGCGCTGCCGCGCTTCGAGGACGACGGTGAGACCCTGCGCTTCCTGATGAAGGAAAACGTCCCCGGCTCCTTCCCCTACACCGCCGGCGTGT
Organism: Zoogloeaceae bacterium; assembly: GCA_015657735.1. Classification (GTDB taxonomy): domain Bacteria; phylum Pseudomonadota; class Gammaproteobacteria; order Burkholderiales; family Rhodocyclaceae; genus Zoogloea. The sequence continues at coordinate 105 of SSSX01000830.1, read as the reverse complement.
TCGCCTTCAAGCGCGAAGGTGAAGACCCGACCCGCATGTTTGCCGGCGAAGGCGATGCCTTCCGTACCAACCGGCGGTTCAAGAAGGTTTCCGAAGGGATGCCTG
>SSSX01000829.1 GCA_015657735.1 Zoogloeaceae bacterium | reverse complement strand
TAGCGTCGGGATCGAAGGAGTTGTCATGACGAAGATTGTTTTTATTGATGTTGATGGCGTGTCCCGCTCCGTGGATGTGGCGGACGGCATGTCGCTCATGCAGGCGGCGGTCAATCACAACATTCCGGGTATCGACGCGGACTGTGGTGGCGCGGTGACCTGTGGAACGTGCGTGGTGTGCGTGCCCGAGGCCTGGAAAGACAGGATTTGCTCGAGGTCGGATCTGGAGAAGCAAATGTTGGAGTTTTCGGTGGGGGATGCGGATCGTTTTCGGCTGTCTTGCCAGATCCTTGTCAAACCCGAACTGGATGGGCTGGTCGTCACCATCCCCGATCTGCACTGCTAGGGCGGGGTGTTTTTCAAGTCCATTTTCAACGTTGTATACAAACAGAATGTACGGTATGTGAACGACCAGCGGAGGCCAGCCGGAACGATCGGTGTGCGCGGGACAGCCCGGCAGCGCTTGCACAGGTGATGGGATGTGTGACGGGTGCCGGAGATTGCCCCGCATCAATAAGGAGGAGCATTGGATGAAAATCAGACAAAAAGGCGCAACACCCCTTGTCTTGAGTGGCGTTGCGGCGGCCGTCGCGGCGTTGTTGTCGGCCCCGGTCGCGGCCGTCGATTTCGAGGTCGGCGACGGTTGGCGGGGCACGTGGGACAACTCGGTGTCGGTCGGCACGGCATGGCGTGCGCGAGATGCGGATCGCAAGCTGTATTCGGCCGCCGATGGACAACTGGTGGGGAAATCCGGCGGGCAGGCCCCCAACACGACCGACGAGGGCAACCTGAACTACAAGAAGGGCGATCAGTTCACCACGCTCTTCAAGTGGATTACCGAGCTGCAGTTGCAGAAAGGGGAGATGGGGGCCCTCGTGCGTGCCAAGGCCTGGTACGACTACACGCTTAATCACCAGAACGTTCGCTACGGTAACCAGAACAATGGCTACAACGGCTTCAACGGAACGAACCTGACCGACCGGAAACCGCTGTCGGACGACGGTTTCGCGACGCTGAACCGGTTCGACGGCGTCTATCTGCTCGACGCCTACGTCTATGACACCTACGACGTGGCCGGGAAGCCGCTGCAATTGCGTGTCGGCAATCAGGTGGTCAATTGGGGTGAAAGCCTGTTCATCCAGGGCATCAACCAGATCAATCCCATCGACGTCCCGTCGTTTCACAAGCCGGGTGCCCAGTTGAAGGAGGTCCTGCTGCCGGTTCCGGTGGTCTATGCCAATCAGGCCCTCGGCGAACTTGGCAGTCTTGAACTCTTCTATCAGGCCCAGTGGAAACCGACTCCTATCGACATGGGCTGCGGCAATTACTGGTCCGTGGTGGGTTCGAACATCGGTCATTCGGTGGGGCCCTGCGACAACATCACGTCGCCTTTCGGTGGCAGCCAGCCGCTGGGCACGATGAACAAGCAGTACATCGCCACCGTCGACTCGCAGAAGCCGAGCAACTATGGGCAATTCGGCGCGGCCTATCGCTTCAATATCGAGAAGCTGGATACGGAGTTTGGCGTGTATGGAATGCGCTACCACTCACGTACTCCCATCGTGTCGCTGGTCAATGTGGGTAACGGCCTGGCCAAGAACGGGATGCCCTTCGACGCGACGTGGGAATACCCCGATGCGATCAAGGCTTACGGCATCAGTGCCGCGACGAACGTTGTCGGTTGGTCTCTCGCTGGCGAGGCCAGTCTGCGCAAGGATGTGCCGGTCCAGATCGACGGCAACGACGTGCTGTTCGGCGGCCTCGGTCTCGGCCCTTACGGCCAGACAGGTACGGCCGTCAGCGGCGCCAACGGTGGCAACGGCTATCTCCGCGGCTTTACCCGGGCCAATGTCAAGCAGCTTCAGGTGAATGCGGTGAAGGCCGGCAATCGCCTGCTTGGCGGCGACCAGTATGTGTTTGTCGCGGAAGCCGCCGCGCAGTGGAACGACCTGCCCGGTTACAAGGACAACCCCTCGGCGCTGCGCTACAACCGGGCGTTCATCTTTGGTGCCGGCTCGGCACCCGGTTACGGCGGGAGCACCTGCGGCACCCTCAATACGACCGCCGCAGGGTGTGCCAACGACGGCTACGTGAGTGGCTTCGCGTGGGGCTACCGGCTGAAGCTGGACGTGACATACAACGACGTTTTCGCGGGTGTCGCCCTGACGCCGAGCGTGTTTTGGTCGCATGACGTGAAGGGCTTTGCCGCCGACGGCCAGTTCAACGAAGACCGTCAGGTGCTCGGGCTTGGGGTGCGGTTTTCCTATAACCGCCAATACACGCTGGACCTCGGCGCGACCAAATTCAATGGCAATGCCAAATACGACCCGCTGCGGGATCGCGACTTCTATTCGGCCACGATGAACGTGGCCTTCTAAAAAAACGTGGAACACGGAGGCTCAAGATGAACAAACGAAAGCTGATCGCCGTTGCCTGCAGTGTGACTGTGCTGCTGGCCGGCATGTCGCCGGCACGGGCGGAACTCGCGCCGGCCGAGCTCGAACGCCTGGGCAAGGATCTCACCCCCAGCGGCGCCGAGCGGGCCGGCAACAAGGACGGCTCCATTCCCGCCTGGACGGGCGGCCTGACCAAGCCGCCGGCGGGCTGGAAGCCGGAGCAAGGCTATGTGGACCCGTTCAAGGACGAGAAACCCATCCTCGTCATCACCGCAACGAACGTCGAGCAGCACAAGGACAAGTTGTCGGCCGGCACGATTGCGATGTTCAAGAAATTTCCGGGCTACCGGGTCAACGTCTATCGTACCCACCGCACCTTCGCCAATCCCCAGGCGATCTACGATGCAACCCGGGAGCAGGCCGCCAAGGCCAGGCTCGATGGCTTGTCGCTCAAGAACTACGACGTCCCGGGCGTGCCGTTCCCCATCCCGAAAAGCGGCGTCGAAGCGATCTACAACCACACGACCAAGTA
>SSSX01000828.1 GCA_015657735.1 Zoogloeaceae bacterium | reverse complement strand
GCACCTGGCTCTCCTTCAAGAACCGCGGCGACCTCACCATCCTCACGGAAGGCGATAACCGGCTCTTCAATCAGTATGGGGTGATCCTCGTGGATCCGGCGAAGCATCCCCATGTCAAGGCCGCCCTCGGCCAGCAGTTCATCGACTGGATCGTGTCTGCTGAAGGGCAGCAGACCATCGCCGCCTACAAGATCGACGGCGAACAACTCTTCTTCCCCAACGCCAAGCGCTGACCGCAGGCCGAATCTTCCCTCTATTTGTACCAGGGCAAGGTTCGGCGCAAAGAGATCACCCCCCCCGCCCCCGGGCCACGATGGCCCGGAAGCCCCTCCAGGATCCCCTGAAAGTGCGGCGTGGCCAGGGTGTCCCGCAGGGCCGCCACCTGGGGCGTGTCGAGGAAGGGTTTGCGACAGGCGACGAAGATCTGCTCGCGAACCAGTGGCACGAAACCCAGCCCGCAGGCGAGGGCGTGCATCTCCGTGCCAAACCCCCCGTCAGCGGCCCCCGCAGCCACCGCCATTGCGACGGCGGCCTGGGTCGGCTCTTCCACCACCTCGGCGGGCATGTCGTTCGCAGCGCCCCCCTCCGCCTGCCACAAGTCCTCCATCAGCATCCGGTTGGCCGTGCCCTGGGGCCGGCAGGCAAAGCGCACCCCGGGCCGCAAAAGATCGGCCAGACCGACGAGGCCTACCGGCATTGACCGGGGGAGCAGCAAGCCCTGCATCCGCTCGCCCACGCGGATCAACTTGTGCTCGCCCAAGCGCAGATGGCGGCCGATCGCCTGCTGGATCCGCGAGCCCCGCCCGCAGGGAGAATCCGCGTCGACGGCGAGGGCCAGACCCACAATGTCGCACTGCCCGGCGTTCATGCGGGCCAGCCCCTCGACGGCTCCAGGGTATTCAATTGTCATGCCGGGGCCGCCAGCAATCTCCAGCGCCTGGCGCAGGGAATCGAGCCACGGTTCGTAGCCCCCGCTAAACCGAATCCGGGGCCGCTCCGGCCAGCGAGCGCTCGCCACGGCATGGTCCAACGCCGCCGCCAGGGCCTCGGCCTGTGGCGCCGCCCGGGCTTGGCTTCGGCGCTCGGCCCAGTACAGGCGCTCTCCAAAATCCGACAGACGCGCCGCCTGTCCCGGCAGAGCCTCCAGAAGCGGCTGACCGAAGGTCTCCTCCCACTGCTGAATGACGCCCCAGACGTGGCGATAGGAAAGGCCTAGCGCCTCTGCGGCCCGGCCGATGGAGCCCATGTCGCGAACCGCCGCGAGGATCCTGAAGAAAGGATTCGCAACGCCGCTGGGAGTCCCTGCGCAGGACTCGCTTTCCCGGCGGTAGTCAAAGGACAACTGAACGCTCATGCGCTGAGATTACCACCCCGGGCCACCTCGCCCCAGCGCGGCCAAGCACGGGGGCGAGGGCAGGCAAAAATCCAGTCAGGATATTGCCGGCCAGATCGCCCAGCCCAACTGGCCCATCACTTGGCACTCCCCTTGCCCTAATCGACCTGCCGGCGGGCGAGCCGTCGTCGCCATCCCCTTCTACCCTACGGAGACTCCCATGCTTTACGCGCTACCTGGCACGGCTGGTGCCCCTTACAGCTTCAAGGATCGGTACGACAATTTCATCGGAGGCAAATGGGTGCCGCCGATGAAGGGGGAGTACTTTCCCAATATCAGCCCGGTGACCGGCAAGCGCCTGTGCGATGCGGCCCGCTCCACCGCCGAGGACATCGAGCTGGCCCTGGACGCCGCCCACGCCGCGTTCCCCAAGTGGGCCGCCACGCCCCCGGCCCAGCGCTCCGCGGTGCTCCTCAAGTGCGCCGATCTGCTCGAAGCCAATCTGGAAAAGATCGCCTACGTCGAGACGGTGGATAACGGCAAACCGATCCGCGAGACCCTGGCCGCCGACATTCCGCTGGCCATCGATCACTTCCGCTACTTCGCCGGCTGCCTGCGTGCCCAGGAAGGCACCCTTTCGGAAATCGACGAGAACACGATCGCGTACCACTTCCACGAGCCCATTGGT
>SSSX01000827.1 GCA_015657735.1 Zoogloeaceae bacterium | reverse complement strand
AGGCGGTGCCCGGCGCCTACATCCCGATGATCGAAACCGCGGAAATCGTCGCGCGGCGCTACGGCATCAGCCGCGCCGCGCAGGACGACTACGCGCTGCGCAGCCAGCAGCGCACTGCCGCCGCCCAGGCCGCCGGCCGGTTCGACGCCGAGATCGTGCCGCTGGCGGCCCGCCGCCTGCTGTTCGACAAGGACGGCAACCCCGCCGGCCACGAGGACGTGGTGGCCGGGCGCGACGAATGCAACCGTGCCTCCACCACGCTGGCCGACCTGCACACGCTCAAACCGGTGTGGAAGGACGGCAAGTGGATCGCCCACGGCGAGTTCATCACCGCCGGCAATGCCTCGCAGTTCTCCGACGGCGCCTCCGCCGCGCTGCTGATGAGCCGCGCCGAAGCCGACCGCCGCGGCATCGCCCCGTTGGGCATCTACCGCGGCATCAGCGTGGCCGGCTGCGCGCCGGACGAGATGGGCATCGGCCCGGTGTTCGCGATTCCCGGACTGCTGCAGCGCTTCGGCCTCAGTGTCGGCGACATCGGCCTGTGGGAAATCAACGAAGCCTTCGCCTGCCAGGTGCTGCACTGCCGCGACACGCTGCGCATCCCCGACGAGCGCCTCAACGTAAACGGCGGCGCCATCGCCATCGGCCACCCCTTCGGCATGTCCGGCGCGCGGATGGTCGGCCATGCGCTGCTCGAAGGCCGTCGCCGCGGCGTGCGCTACGTGGTGGTGTCGATGTGCATCGGCGGCGGCATGGGGGCGGCCGGCCTGTTCGAAGTGTGCTGAGCGCCGGCGCCGCCCCGCCGCGTCAGGTCGCCAGCGCGGGCCGCAGCACCGGGGCTTCGCGGATCGGCAGATTGATGAGCGCCGCCATCACCGCCAGCGCCATGTCGGCGTACCACATCCAGCTGTAGTCGCCGAACTCGACGACCGCCAGCCCGCCCAGCCAGGCGCCGAGAAATCCGCCGATCTGGTGCGACAGCAGCGTGAGGCCGAACAGGGTGCCCAGATAGCGCACGCCAAACAGCTTGCCGACCAGGCTGGCGGTCGGCGGCACGGTGGACAGCCAGGTCAGGCCGAGACCGGCGGCGAACACGTAGAAGGTGAGCGCCGTGCGCGGCATCAGCAGGTAGGCGCCGACCAGCAGCGCGCGGGAGCCGTACATCACCGCCAGCACGTGCTTGCTGCGATAGCGCGACACGCACGAGCCGGCGTAGAGGCTGCCGGCGATGTTGGCCAGGCCGATGATGGCGAGCGACCAGCTGGCGACGGCCGGCGGCAGCCCGCACAGATCGACCTCGCCCGGCAGATGGGTGACGAGGAAGGCGAGGTGGAAGCCGCAGGTGAAGAAGCCGAGGTGCAGCAGCAGGTAGCTGCGGTCGCCCAGCGCGCTGCGGATCGCGTGCAGCACGCCGTGGTCGGCTTCGGGGTGGACCACCGCCGGCGTCGCCAGCGGGCGGGTCAGCCGCCCGACCAGCGGCAGCGCGGTGAGGGCCATCAGCGCCAGCGCCCACAGCGCATTCGCCCAGCCGATGGTCTGGATGAGCTTTTGCACGATCGGCGCGAACAGGAACTGGCCAAACGAGCCGCCGGCGTTGATCGCGCCCGATGCGCTGCCCCGCGCGTCGGCCGGCAGGCGCTGCGCGGCGGCGCCGATGAGCACCGAAAAACTGGCCGCGCCGGCGCCCACCTGGGTCATCAGGCCGATCGCCACGACCAGGCCGAAACCGGATTCCATGAACGGCGTGGTGGCGCAGCCGAGCGCCAGCAACACCACGGCGGCGAGCAGCACCGGGCGCGCCCCGTGCCGGTCGGCGACCGCGCCGGCGAGCGGCTGGATGGCGCCCCAGGTGAACTGGCCGATGGCCATCGCGAAGCTGATGGTGGCGATGCCCAGGCCGGTGGCGCTGTTGATCGGGCTGATGAACAGGCCGAGCGACTGGCGGGTGCCCATGGTGATCGCCAGGATGCCGGCGGCCAGCAGGGTGGTGAGCAGAACGGCGGGGGTGCGAAGGCTGCGGAACATGGTGCGGACCTCAGAAGAACCAGGGTTTCGACGGCTCGAGCGTCGTGGCGAGCAGATCGACGCGGTCACTGCCCCAGAACAGTTCGCCGCGATAGACAAAGGTCGGGGCGCCGAACACGCCGAGGGCGTCGGCGCGGGCCAGCGCGGCGGCCAGCGCGTCGTGTCCGTGGGCTTCGCGCCAGTGGCGCCAGTCGGTCACGTCGAGCCCGGCGGCGGCAACGGCGGCGTCGAGCGCCGCGGGCGACTCCAGATCGAACTCGCGGCGCCAGAAGGCGGCCAGCAGCGGATCGCAGAATTCCCACAGGCGATCCCTCGACCTGGCGAACAGCATGGCCTGACTGCCGAGCGTGGCATCCCACAGCCTGGTGGTGGCGCGGATCGTCAGCCCCTGTTTTTGCGCCAGCCGGCGGCAGTCCATGTACAGGTAGCGGAGCTTGGCCTGGTCGCGGCCCGACCGCGCCTCGCCCTCGCCGCCATACGCCGAGCGCAGGTCGGTGATGAACGGCCACCAGTCGAAGGCGAAGCCGCTGCGCTCGGCGAGCCGGCGGGCCGGCCTGAGCGCGAGGTAGGAATACGGGCTGCGCAGGTCGATGAAGGCGTCCACCCGCTCGCTGTCCGGATCGCTCATGGTCGTTCGCTCCAGCTTGAAAAGCGGCTGTCGGGCCGGTGCGCCGGCGCCTATTTTTCGCCCTTGCCGTGCATCACCATGATGGTCTGCTGCATCAGCGCGCAGAGGGTTTCCTTGCCGTCCTTGACCGCGAAGACCTCGGCCTGGGTGACGATCAGCGTGCGGCCGGAGCGGACCACCGTGCCGCGGGCGACGAGCTTGTCGCCGTCGGCCGGCGCCATCAGGTTCATCTTGTATTCGACGGTCAGCACCGAAGCGCTGGCCGGCACCATGGTCATCGCGGCATAGCCGGCGGCCGAATCGGCGATCATGCCGACCACGCCGCCGTGCACGAAGCCGTGCTGCTGCTCGACGCCCTGCCAGTGCGGCAGGTGGATTTCGGTGCGGCCCTGGTCGACGACCGGCAGCGTGGCCTGGATGAGGTGCATCGCGTGCTGCCGCGCGAAGCTGGCGTGGACGCGCTCGGCGAAGTGGGGGTCGGCAATGTGGGCCATGTCGGAAGTCTCCGGTGAGGGGCGATGCCTGCATTAGAATTCATGGATCGGCGCCGTACAACTGAGTTTTTCGGCGTTTCACATGAGTGCAGAGAATGTCAATTCCGCTTGCCAGGATTCCCTCGATCGAGCTCTTGCGCGGCTTTGTCGCAGTCGGGCGGCGCATGAGCATCACCCTCGCCGCGCAGGATCTGTTCCTGACCCAGTCGGCGGTGAGCCGGCAGATTCACGGGCTCGAATCCGCGCTGGGCATGCGGCTGTTCGAACGGGCGCACCGCGCGATCCACTTCACGCCCGAGGGCGAGCGGCTGTTCCTGATCGCCGACAACGCGATGCAGCAGTTGCAGGACACCATCGGCGCGCTCCAGGCCAGCCGCGGCGGCCACCGGACGGTCACCGTGACGGCGACCATTTCCTTTCTCGGTCTGTGGCTGCTGCCGCGCCTGCCGGGCTTTCAGCAGCAGCACCCGCAGGTCGAGGTGCGCCTGTCGGCCAACAACGACATCGTCGACATGCGTCAGCAGGGGCTCGACATCGCCATCCGCTATTGCGCCGAGGCGGGCATGCCGGCCGGCGCCCGGCGGCT
>SSSX01000826.1 GCA_015657735.1 Zoogloeaceae bacterium | reverse complement strand
AGGAAACCGTAGGCGTATTCGCCGCCGACCTTGATCGTGGCGCTCTTGATGCCCGCCACTTCGCCTTCGGATTCTTCGAGCAGTTCGACGTTGAAGCCCTTGCGCTCGCAATAGCGCAGGTACATGCGCTCGAGCATGCCGGCCCAGTCCTGGGCCTCGGTGCCGCCGGCGCCGGACTGGATTTCGATGAAGCAGGCGTTGCCGTCCATCGGGTTGGAGAACATGCGGCGGAATTCGAGTTCGCCGACCCGGCCGTCGAGGGTCGCCACGTCGGATTCGACGGCCTGCATGGTGTCCTCGTCCTCTTCCAGCGAGGCGAGTTCGAACAGATCCTTGCAGTCGGCGAGGCCCTGGTCGATCTCGGTCAGGTTGACCACCACGCCTTCGAGGGTTTTCTTTTCCTTGCCGAGCTCCTGGGCGCGGGCGGCGTCGTTCCAGATGTCCGGGTCTTCGAGTTGCTTGCTGACTTCGATCAGCTTTTCGGCCTTGGAATCGTAGTCAAAGATACCTCCGAAGTTCGAGCTCCCGCGCCTTCAGGTCGGCGAGCTTGTTGGAGATGGCGTTGAGGCGTTCTGCTTCCATGTTCGGTGGCCCTGGCGGATGCGGGAAAACCTTGAAGTATAACGGGAAAGGGGGTCGGCCGGGGGCGCTTGGGCGCCGGCCTACTGCTGGACGGACTTCTTGCAGCTCTTGTACTTGCTGCGGCAGCGGTTGGCGCACAGGAATTCGGCGTTGTAGTCGCCCTGCGGGCAGGCCGTCAGGCAGCGGTGGTTGGCCGAGATGCAGTCGGTGAGGCTCGTTGTGGAGATCGACGCGCTGCGGCTGGCCAGGCCGTCGTCGTCCTTTTCCGGCTCCTTGCGCATCAGCCGGAAGGTGCCGCGCGAGGCCGGGTCGCGGCGGCCAGGCTGGGCATATTTGCCCTCGAACATGGCGGTCTGGCAGGTGCCGGTGAAACGCAGCGTGGTGCCGCCGGCGAAGGTGACGCTGAAGTCGCATTTGTCGCCGCTCATCGTGCCGGCGCTGACCGGCGCTACGCTGGACAGCGGCGAGCCGGCCTTGACCCGGCCGACCAGCACGCCGCGCAGGTCGCGCAGTTCGACGGTGACGGCGACCGGCCCGGCGAAGTCGTCGGGCAGCAGGAGACCCTCGTAGAGCTTGTCGTCGTCGGCGCAGGCGCCGCCGGCGGCGAATCCGACGAGGGCGGCGAGGACGATCCGCCGCAGGATGGAGAAGACGGTCATGGCAGGCGTGGCGGAGGCAGGTTTCAGAATACCTCGTTTGCGCCGAGGTAGCGCCACTGGCCGGGGGGCAGGTTGCCAAGCATGACACGGCCGATGCGCACCCGCTTGAGGCCGACGACTTTCAGGCCGACGAGTTCGCACATGCGGCGAATCTGGCGTTTCTTGCCTTCGCGCAGCACGAAGCGCAGCTGGTCTTCGTTGAGCCAGCTGACCTTGGCCGGGCGCAGCGCCTCGCCGTCGAGGGACAGGCCGTGGTTGAGCAGCGCCAGGCCGGCCGCGTCGAGACCCCCTTCGACGCGCACGTGGTATTCCTTCTCGATGGCCGAGTCGTCGCCGATGAGCTGGCGGGCGATGCGGCCGTCCTGGGTGAACACCAGCAGGCCGATCGAGTCGATGTCGAGCCGGCCGGCCGGGGCGAGGCCGCGGTGGTGGCTGTTGAGGTAGCGGGTTTCGGAGGCGTCTTCGGGCCAGCGGTTGTCGGCGGTGATCAGCACGCTGGCCGGCTGGTAGCCGTCTTCGGCCTGGCCGGAGACGTAGCCGACGGGCTTGTTGAGGAGGATCGTGACGCGGCGGTCCTGGGCGGTCTGGCCGCGGCGGTCGAGCTCGACGAGCTGGCCGGGCTGGACCCGCGAGCCGAGTTCGCTGACGACCCGGCCATCGACGCGGACCCAGCCTTTCTCGATGTATTCGTCGGCCTCGCGACGGGAGCACAGGCCCAGCTCGGTCATCCGCTTGGAGAGGCGGATCGAGCCGTCGGCGGCCAGCGGCGACGGGGCCGGCGCCGGACGCGGCGCGCCGGACCACTGCTTGCGTTCGTGGCGCGGCGGGCGGGCCGGGCCGTCGGCGCTGCGCTCGGGGCGCGGGCCGGCATCGGCGGCGCGCGGCGGGCGCTCGTCGCGCTGGCGCGGGCGTTCGCCATCGGGGCGCGGGGCGCGTTCGCGGTAGGGGCGCTCGGGGGGCGCGCCGTCGCGCCGGGCCGGGCGTTCGCCGTCGGGGCGCGGGCCGCGCTCGCCGAAGCCGCGGCCCGGTTTGTCGCCGGCGTCGCGCGGCGGCCGCTCGTCGCGGGGGCGCGGGGTGTCGTCCGGGCTGCGGCTGCGGCGCGGGGCTTCGCTGCCGGCCTGATCGGGGTAGGAAGCCTTGCTGCGCTTGCGCCAGTCCTGGCTGCCGCTCTTGGCCGGGGCGGCCGGTGCCGCCGCGGTGGCGGGCGCGCTGGTGCGCGATTTGAGTTTGAGCGTGCCTTCGCGGGTCGGCAGGGGCGGGCGGCGGCGGGGAGTGTCGGTCATGGTGGGCGCTTTCAGGCAGCGGGATGCAGTTGTTGGAGGTCGGCCGCTTCGAGGTAGACCCATTCGCCTTCGGCCACGCCGGCGAGGACGCCTTCGCCCAGCGCGAGGCCGCCGAAGCCGTGGCGATGCAGGGTGTCCACGTGGTTGCCGGCGGCGGCGATCATGCGCTTGACGACGTGGTACTTGCCGAGGTCGACCGACAGTTCCAGCGTGCGCGGGGCCAGCAGGCGGGCGCTCAGCGCCCGCACCGGCTGGGGCTCGTCGATCAGGTCGACGCCGGCCAGCAGGCGTTCGAGCAGCGGGTCGCCGCCGTCCTCGGCCAGTTCGGCGCGGTAGATCTTGGGCACGTGCTTCTTGGGCGACGACAGGTTGTGGATGAAGGCGCCGTCGTCGGAAAAGAGCAGCAGGCCGGTGGTGTCCACGTCGAGCCGCCCGACGCTCTGCACATTGCGCGCCACCAGCTGGTGCGGCAGCAGCGAATACACGCCGCGGTGGTGCTTGGGCTCGTGGGAGCACTCGAAGCCGGCCGGCTTGTGGAGGGCGAGGTAGGTTTTGTCGCGGTAGGTCCAGGCTTCGCCGGCGACCTCGAACTGCAGGCCGGCGGTGGCGATCTCGGCGCCGGGGTCGTCGACGACGGTGCCGTGGATGCGGACTTCGCCCAGTTCGACGAGTTGCCGGCACTGGCGGCGGCTGCCAAAGCCCTGGTTCTGGAGGATGCGTTCGAGTTTCACGGGAGGTGCGGAGTACTTGATCAACCCGCTATTGTCTCCGCGGAGGTGGGGCGAGGGCAACCGGCGCGGGTTCAGCGTCCGCGCAAAAACAGCTTGTCGAGGTCGGCCATCGACAGCAGCGTCCAGGTGGGACGGCCGTGGTTGCACTGGTCGGCGCGTTCGGTGGCTTCCATTTCGCGGAGCAGCGCGTTCATCTCGGGCACGGTCAGGCTGCGGTTGGCGCGCACGGCGCCGTGGCAGGCCATCGTGGCGAGCAGTTCGTTGCGGCGCGCGGTGACCACTTCGGTGGCCGGATAGTCGCGCAGCTCGGCCAGCAGTGCGCGCACCAGTTCGCCGACCGGCGCGGCGGCGAGCAGCGCCGGCACGCTGCGCACGGCGAGTTCCTGCGGGCCGGCGGGGCCGATCTCGAAACCCATGCGTTCGAGCAGCGCGGCGTGCTCCTCGGCGCTGGCCATGTCGCGGGCGCCGACGCCGAACACCGCCGGGATCAGCAGCCGCTGGACGCCGGGGGTGCCGTCGAGGAGCAGCTTGAGGCGTTCGTAGAGGATGCGTTCGTGGGCGGCGTGCATGTCGACAAGGATCAGGCCGGATTCGTTCTGGGCCAGGATGTACACGCCGTGGAGCTGGGCCAGCGCGTAGCCGAGCGGCGGGGCGAGGTCGCCGGCCGGCAGCGCGGGGGCCGCCTGGCCGGCCGCGGCGGCGGCGGCCGGGCGCGCGGCGAAGACGGCCGGCGTGAAGCCGGCGGCGGTTTCGGGGCGGGCCGCGGCGGCGAAGTCGAAGTAGGCGCGGGCGGCCGGTTCCATCGCCAGCCGGCCCTGCTGCGGCGGCGGGTGGAAGCGGGCGGCAGCGGATTCGGCCTGCGGGCCGGGCGCCTCGGCGGTCGCGGCGGCGGCGGCGGCCGACGCGGCGAGGGCCCGCGTCAGCGCGTGGTAGACGAACTGGTGCACGGCCCGCGAATCGCGGAAGCGTACTTCGATCTTGGCCGGGTGCACATTGACGTCGACGCCGAAGGGGTCGAGTTCGAGGAACAGCACGTAGGCCGGGTGGCGGCTGCCGTGGAGGATGTCGGCGTAGGCTTCGCGGATCGCGTGGGTGACCAGCTTGTCGCGCACGAAGCGGCCATTGACGTAAAAGAACTGGGCGTCGCGGCTGCTGCGCGAGTAGGCCGGCAGCGAGGCGAAGCCGGACAGGCGGAGCAGCCCCGATTCGGCGTCGACGCTGCGCGCGGCGGCCAGGAAGTCGTCGCCGAGCAGGGCCCGGACGCGCGCCTCGCGGCGGCCCGAGGGCAGGCGCAGGCTGATGCGGCCGTTGTGGCCGAGCTGCATCGCGACATCCGGCCGGGCCAGCGCGATGCGCCGGAAGACGTCGTCGCAGTGGGCGAACTCGGTGCCTTCGCTCTTCAGGAACTTGCGTCGCGCCGGGGTGTTGAAATAGAGGTCGGCGACCTCGACCACGGTGCCGTGGTTGAGGGCCGCCGGCGCGAGTTGGCGCGGGTCGGCGTCGATGCGCCAGGCGTGGCTGGCGCGCTCGCAGCGGCTGGTGATGCTCATCCGCGACACGGCGGCGACGGCGGCCAGCGCCTCGCCGCGAAAGCCCATCGTGCCGACGCGCTCGAGGTCGTCGAGGCTGGCGATCTTGCTGGTGGCGTGGCGTTCGAGGGCCAACGGCAGTTCGTCCTGCGGGATGCCGCAGCCGTCGTCGGCGACCCGGATGCGCCGTACGCCGCCCTGTTCGAGCTGCACCTCGACGGCGGTCGAGCCGGCGTCCATGGCGTTTTCGAGCACCTCCTTGAGCACCGAGGCGGGGCGCTCGACCACCTCGCCGGCGGCGATCTGGTTGATCAGGTGTTCGGGGAGGCGGTGGATCGGCATGGCGCGGCTTCGTGGACGGCAGGGGCGGATTGTAGCCGCCCCGCGTCCGCGAAGGCGCGCGGCCGGTCAGAACGACAGCACGTCGAGGCGGGTGATGGCCTGGCCGTTCTTGCTGACGGTGCCGGGGGCGACGGCGTTCTGCTTGATCGCCGCCTCGACCGCCGACGGGCCGACCCGGGTGTAGCGCGACAGGTACAGGGCCGCGGCGCCGGCGGCGTGCGGGCTGGCCATCGAGGTGCCGGAGGCGATGGCGAGACCGCCGTTGAGGTAGGTGGACAGGATCGACACGCCCGGCGCCCAGGTGTCGACGCAGCTGCCGTAGTTGCTGAACGAGGCTTCGGCGTCGGTGCTGTCGGTGGCGGCGACGGTGATCGCGCCGGCGAGCGTCCGGCCGACCCGGGCCGGCGACTGGCTGCACGCGTCGACCGCGCTGTTGCCGGCGGCGATGGCGTACACGACGCCGGAATTGACCGACCGGACGATCGCGTTGTCGAGCATCGTGCTGACCCCGCCGCCGAGGCTCATGTTGGCGACGGCCGGTTTGACCGCGTTGGCGGTGACCCAGTCGACGCCCTTGATGACCGTCGAGGTGCTGCCCGAGCCGCTGCAGCCGAGCACCTTGACGCCGGTCAGGGCGACGCCCGGAGCCATGCCGACCACCGAGGCGGCGTCGTCGCGGGCGCCGATGGTGCCGGCGACATGGGTGCCGTGACCGTTGCAGTCGGCGTTGGTGCCGTCGCCGGTGAAGTTGGTGTGGCGCACGAGGTTGAGATCGGGGTGGGCGGCGATGCCGGTGTCGATCACGTAGACGTTGACGCCGGCCACGCTGCCGGCGCCGTTGCCGGCCAGCGTCGACGACAGGGTGTCGCGGGTCTTGCCGATGCCCCACGGAATGGTCTGGCCGATGGCGTGCATCGGCTGGTCTTCCTCGACCGCCTGCACCGTCGGGTCGGCTTTCAGCAGCACGACCTGGGCGTCGGTGAGGCGCGCCGCGAAGCCGTTCATGACGTGGCTGTAGGCGTGCTGGGCCTTGATGCCGTAGCGGCTTTCGGTGGTCTGGGTGCGTTCGAGCACGCGGTCGTCGATATAGCCCCAGCCGCGCGGGTCGGCGTCGCGGCGGGCGTCGCGCACGGCCTTGCGCGCCGGCGCCTGCACGGCGGCATCGGTGAACTGGACGATGTAGCTGCGGGTGGTGTCGGCCTGGGCCAGCGGCGCGGCCAGGGCGAGGGTCAACAGACAGGGCAGAGGGCGCAGGCGCATGGATTTCTCCTGGATTTGTCGATTGCGTGGATCGGACCGGCGGATTCGTCAATTACGGTGACAGACGGGTGTACTTTAAATGGGAAAATTTCCCATGTATACTGTTTCCCATGAGCGATCTGCCGCCCCCCTCCGCTGCTGCTTCCGACGTCCCGCCGTCCGGCCCGTCGGCGCTGCCGCATGCGCTGGTGGTCATGCAGTCGCTGGCGACGTGGCTGGTGCGTTCGGGCGTCGGCTACGGGGAATTCACCGCGGCGTTGAAGCCGGTGTTCCTGAAGGCGGCGGTGGCCGAAGCCGCACGCAGCCACACGCGGCCGACCGACTCGGCGCTGAGCCTGCTGTCCGGCCTGCACCGCAAGGATGTGCGGGCGCTGGCGCCGACCCTTGCCGAGCCCGATCCGGCGGCGCGCCTCGGCAAGCCGACGCCGGCCAGCCAGGTGGCCACCCGCTGGCTGACCGGCGGCTGGCCGGAGTGCCTGCCGGCGGCCGGGCCGGCGCCGTCCTTCGAGGCGCTGGCGCGTTCGGTGTCGACCGATCTGCATCCGCGTTCGGTGCTGCAGGAGCTGCTCCGTCTCGGCATCGCCGACGAGGCCGACGGCCACGTGACGCTGCGCCGCCAGGCTTTCGTGCCCGACCCGCGCCACGAGGAAACCCGCGGCATGGTGGCCGGCAGCGTGGCCGACCACCTCGCCGCCGGCGTGCATAACCTCACCAGCGGCGATGCACGCCAGTTTCTCGAGCAGAGCGTCTTTGCCGACGGCCTGTCGGCCGACTCGGCGCGCGAGCTCGAACAGCTCGCCACCCGCCTGTGGCGCGACGTGCTGGCGGCGATGGTCGAGGCCGCCGTGCCGCTGTGCGAGAAGGACGAGCCGGCGGGTGGCGACCAGCGCATCCGGCTCGGCATGTTCTGCTACGCCGCCCCGATGAATTCAACGCCAGCGGAGGGCGCCAGGCCCGCCGCCGGCGCCCCCGACGACGAGGATTCCCCCCGATGAAAACCCTTCTTTCCCTGAGCGCCGGGCGCCTTCCGGCGTGGCTGGCGGCGACCGCGGTGGCGCTGCTGGCGGCCTGCGGCGGCGGTGGCGGCGTCGACGTGGCCGGCGTCGGCAGCGGTGGCAGCGGCGTGGCCTCGGGTTCGGTGAGCGGCTTCGGCTCGGTGATCGTCGATGGCGTCGAATACGACGACAGCAGCGCCACCCGCGACACCGTCGATGCCGGCGGGGCCAGCGTCAATGCGGCAGTGAAGCTCGGCCAGCGGGTGCGGCTGGTGTACTCCGGCGACCGGGTGGCGCAGCGCATCGAGGTGCAGGCGCAGCTCGTCGGGCCGGTGTCGGCGGCGCCGGCGGCGGACGGCATGCTGGCCGTGATGGGCCAGCCGGTGCGCATCGTCACCGGCAGCGCCGACGCCACCCGCAGCAGCCCGACGGTGCTCGACGGCTATGCCACGACCGCCGACATCCGCGCCGGCGACGACGTGGAGGTGCACGGCGCGTGGGCCTACGACGCGACGCTGGCGGCCAGCGTGCTGGT
>SSSX01000825.1 GCA_015657735.1 Zoogloeaceae bacterium | reverse complement strand
CGGTTGTTGATGCCTAAAGGGAATCGTAGTGTTATAGGGTTTAACTGGATTTCTGGCATAACTAATCCTTAACAGGCTATAGCTAAACAACTTACTTCCTTTTACTTACTTCCTCTAGCACCGTTGCATCAACCATGACATTTTAGGACATAAAGCCAGTAGAGCAAGCCTCATTTTTTCATGTACTCGGTGGCCGTCCGCTATTTGGGTCCGCGCTGTTGCGGCGGCGCGATTCGCGTAGCTCTTTCCGTAGCTCCCTATTCTCATCCGACAGGGTGTCCCGATCTTTCCTCAGTTCCGTGTTTTCCTTCATCAGCGTATCCATGACCGTATTCCGCTCATTATCGCCGCGCCCTCCCCGCCGAAATTCCCGCCACCATTGCCAGACCCCGGCCAGCATTACCATTCCAAGCGCTGACTTCTCAGGATTCTCCAGCGCCCATTTCAGGATAGACAACGCAGACGGATAAAAAACTCATAAACAATTAAGCCCACTTCCAAACCTTAGCGCCATTCGCGGTGGTGACATGCGGGGAAATCTTGATATAGTCACTAGGCGTTCCGGTCGTTGGCCAGTAGCCAGTAAAGACGGTTTCACCTGCTGGCAAGTCACCCAGCCGGATAGCTTGGTTTAACGTGATCGTCGGTACTCCAGACACCCGGTAAACGCCAGCGCCGACAAGTTGCGTAACGGTGACTCCGGTATCGACCCACGTTGCTTCGGGTTCTGGTTCTTGTCCTACCACAGTCCAGCCGTATGTGCCCGGTTCCCAGACGTTGTTACCAGACCCATCGACACCTGTGACATATAATGTTTCCCCGTTGTATGTCACTTGATCTGGTTTCCCTGTAAACGGGTTGACCAGCTTGTAAGCGTCGTATTGATCGATTGGCTGATGCCACTCTTCAATAGCATACGGATTGCGGACTCGTCGGATTAGCGCTGGATATGTGCTTGGGTGCGCGCTGTAGGCCGAACGATTGAAAGTCTGGATGACCCACCACAGCGTATTATCGTCGTATCGATAGAGCGTATTAGCCAGCACGTTTCCGCTGGTTGGAAGTGCCGGAGATTTTTCGCCCCACTGCGCTCCTTGTGCCGCGATGAGTGACTGAGTTCGGGTGACTGGATCGCCTGAGCCGATGTCAACAACTACGCCGGGGATTGCCTGAACAGCAGCTTCGAATGTGGCATCGTCCCATGAATGCAAAGCTGCATGAGTTGCGCCTGGGCCAGCATAAACCGGGACTGAGAAGTTGTTTGGACCGAAGCCTACCTCTTCCAGCGTCTTGTTCGCAGAAAGCAGGTTTGCTACTGGAATGATTGCGCACATGCTCATTTAAACACCCGCCTTTTCGTTTAGATATGCCGTCAAAGCAGACGTTTCTTCGCTGGTTAGCGCCCTGTTTACTATGACAAGTCCACAGTGGTCTGTGCTATCGTCCCAATTTCCAGCTCCTATTGTTTGGCCTGTCAGGATTGATGCCCCTACGCCTGAAATAGATCTAGCTATGGTTACATTGGTTCCAAGGTTAACAAAAACAGTTCTCAGATAATCATCAACCCCATCGTAATTAATGACATTTCCAGACGTTAATATAGGATACGATGCGGTTGTTGCTTGATATGCGTGATTGCCAGATATTTTCTTGATGGAAATTCCAGATATGACGCCCGCTGAGCCGGCATATCCATTAATAGTTAACGATCCAGTCCCTGGCACTATTATGACAAGAAGCGTAGTATAAGTACCAGGTGTTGTAAAAAATGGAACTGACGCGCAACGACTAGAGGCAATCGAGAATCCAGGACCAGAGACGCTCTCTATTGTAAAATTAGCTTGATATATCTCCCCAACATTCCCTGTCAGCGAGCCGAGAGTCAGATCATCAGAAGAAACTGTTTGTCCAGTACAAGTGGCTCTGCCAGCCGCCGCATTCACTGTCCATGTCGCGCTTCCCGTCCAGCTAGACGCGACT
Source organism: Zoogloeaceae bacterium (assembly GCA_015657735.1). Taxonomy (GTDB): domain Bacteria; phylum Pseudomonadota; class Gammaproteobacteria; order Burkholderiales; family Rhodocyclaceae; genus Zoogloea. The sequence goes on along the minus strand of SSSX01000825.1, from coordinate 2,354 downwards.
GGAGTAAGTTCTGGTCCAAGCAAGAGACCTTGGCTTTTATCCAATACAGCATTAATTGACTGTGCGACAGAAGTTACACGACTTCCAGTATTTTTCCAAAGAGTAGAAAAGTCTGATGGATCATATAAAAGTCCAACTTCTCCAGAGCCGAATAGTAGCGATACAATAGATACAGTAGAAGAATCCTGGAAAATACCCCCGTTAAATAGCCTTCCTTTAAAAAGGCCAGAATTAAACAAACCGCCAGTTAAGCTCATTTTTCTATCTCAACATCACATTAAAGCCACGGAAAGATTGGCCATGGCATCCCGTCTCTAATTGAACTTTTTGATAATGATCTTTTCAATTACTTTTAAAGAACGTCCGCCCATGTTTCCAGCAATTCCAATCACGCAAGCAGTGACAAGTGGTTTGAGGTCTATGCTTTCACATAGCCAAAACGCTAATACCCCGCAGAACCCACTTGTTACCATGCTCACAACAGCCCTTGCTATTGCGCACTTCCAGCATTTTCCGATTTGGTCAACAAACTCTTGCAGTATAGAAACAAGCCCGCCGATTGAACTGAGCAGAACCACCAGAAAGTATTGCAGCATCGGGTAGTCAAGTGGTGTTTTTTCCGGCATGGCGTTCACATGGTTTGTGTTCATTTTTATTTCGCTTCCAGCAATGCGCGCAATTCAGTCGCGTAATTCCGCAATGCTCTATCACGCGATACTAAAGAATAGTAAGTCTCATCAGACAAGCATTTCAGATCGGATGATTGAATCTTAGAAAGTTCTGGTTGAGCCGGGATCAGCCATGCCGGGACTGCTTGATATTCGACGGTGGGCGTCGAAGCGCATCCTGCAAGCAGCAGAGAGATAAGAATCAAGGAGCGCATGACATCAATACCAACGCCTTTTTGGCGGGCGGCCTGATCCGGTTTTACTATCTATTGCCGATTTGATCCGCATCCATTCGTCAGTGCCTTTGATCGCACTGATAAGCAACAGAACCCTCAATTTCCAGACCGGCTCTTTATCGTAATCGCGCTCGCTCATTCAAAGTCACCCCTTCCTTTCGTGTCGATTGGTTTCTGCCTAGACTGATCGTCCTTGACCTTCATCGCGGCCTTGGCGGCGGATTCCTGCTGCTTATTCGACGCCAACTGCCGTTCAGACAGTTCATTCTCGGCTTTCCGACGATGCCAGCTTGACCGTGCCCATCCGGTCCCGAACAGTAACGCCAGTGCGCCGCCGATGATCGCCAGAATGGTATCAAGCATCAGCCTGTCCCCGTACCCACTCTCGTCCAACCCAGATCGCAATGACCGCCGCCACCGCCACGCCGTAATCAGTCACCAGTGCTGGCGCGATTTCCCAATGAATAGGTCCGTACTCAAAAGACAGGCCCCCGATGATAAACCGCACCGTCATCATCAGCCACGACACGCTCACAAAAAACAATGTCCGGCTTTCACGACCCCGCGTGTCGCGCGGGAGTAGGAAATTCCCCCAGGGAAGTATCATTTGGGTAGCCTGATTATTTTTCCGAAAGCCCAATCCCGCTTGGAGTGGCCGGCGGTCCAACGGTGAAGGTGAAAGGGGGGGTCGCTGCGGATTCCCCCCGAACATTACGTGCCTTCACAGTAATCGTCTTTGATCCGGATACACTGGAAACATCCCATCGCAAAATAGCGCCTTGCGGCGTAGCAGTCGCCGGGATAACGACCGGCGTCTGAGTACCGGATACCGAAATCACAAACTCAGATGGTTGCGCCGTATCTGGTGGATACGGGTCTGACACGACGAACGGCGCGGCATAGATCGGAGCCGACGCCAGAGCCAAGAGAAACGGCAGTGCGGATATATTTTTCATCGGTAACTCCACTTGTTACAGAAATCAGGACGGGCATCATTCCAGCCCACGCACTCGTCCCCAGAATAGCTATACGGAGCACTATCTACAAGAGGCGGTTGCGAGCACGTCAACTGCGCTGACTCTTGCGACCACTGCCAAGACAGCAATCCAGCGCCAAGGCCACCAACAGCTATCCCGACAGGGCCAGCGGCTATCCCGCCCAAGGTCGCACCGGTTCCTATCCATCCTCCCAAGCGCGCGCCACCCGCAATGGATTGGCACGTCTCTACGTCGCCCGCGTCTCGGTAGCCCAGCGCGATACCTTCCAGCGCGAATTTGGCGATGACGACGCCTGGAAATCCCAGGGGATTCAGTTCAACTGTGCCCGGTACGGACTGCAACACAGCAAGAGAAACTCCGGTATCGACGACATGCGGAGTTACCCACGGAATGCCGTCATCTGCAAGACAAGGCGCTGAAGCAACGCAAGCGGCAAGGATGAGTGCTTTCAT
>SSSX01000824.1 GCA_015657735.1 Zoogloeaceae bacterium | reverse complement strand
AGGCGAACCGCGTTTCCTGGACGAGCCGATGAATCGCGTGGCCGATGTCTATGCCGCCGTTGATTACCTGACCACGCTGTCGTTTGCCGATGCGGGACGGATCGGGGCACTGGGCATCTGTGCCGGTGGCGGTCTGGCTGTCAAGGCTGCCTCCGTTGATCGTCGCATCAAGGCCATCGCCACCGCCAGCGCCGTCAATGTCGGCGCCGCGACGCGCAAGGGTTGGGATGGCAAGGGCGCCGACGCCAACCTCTTCGGCCTGCTCGACGCGCTGGCCACGCAACGCACTGCAGAAGCCAACGGGGCCGCAGCCGTGCATGTGCCTTACGTGCCGCAAGTGGGCGATACCACGGCACCGCGTGACTTGCAGGAAGCCGCCGAGTATTACCTGACGCCGCGCGGCCAGTGCGCCACCGCCCAGAACAAGATGCTGATGAACGGCCTGGGCGCGTGGGTTGCTTTCGATGCCTTCGATCTGGTCGATCCCTTGCTGACTCAGCCCTTGCTCGCGATTGCCGGCAGCGAGGCAGGGTCCTTGTGGCACAGCGAAGAACTGGTCGCCAAGGCACCGGGCAAAAAGGGGCTGTTCATCATCGATGGTGCGGCACACATGGACCTCTACGACGGTCCGGGCGTGGGTACGGTGATGACTCAACTCACCCCCTTCTTCCAGGCCAACCTCTAATCCATCCCGACGATTGACAAGGAGTAAAGCAATGGAAACCATCAAGATCAAGAACCTGGCCTGGGATACGGCCGCCAACATCTACTTCCCGCCCGGTTTCGATGCGACCAGGAAGTACCCTGCCATCGTCAGCACCCATCCGATTGGCAGTTGCAAGGAGCAGACTTCGGGCAATGTTTATGGTGCTGCCCTGGCAAAAGCAGGCTTTATCGTGATGGCTTACGATGCCAGCTTCCAGGGTGAAAGCGGCGGTCTTCCGCGCTTCAAGGAAGACCCCAATTTTCGGGTCGCCGACATCAGCTACGTCATCGACCATCTGGTGACCCTGCCCTACGTCGATGAAAACCGCATCGGGGCCATCGGGGTATGCGGTGGCGGGGCCTACACCATCAAGGCAGCGATGACCGAGCGGCGGATCAAGGCGCTGGCGTCGATCACCGGGGTCAATTTCGGTCGCTTGATCCGCGAAGCATTTACCGGCTTTGAACCGCTGACCGCCCTTGAAGCCATGGGGCAGCAACGTACGGCAGAAGCGCGCGGTGCCGAGACACGGGTCGATAACTACCTGCCGCCATCGGTCGAGGCAGGTTGCCAGGCAGGCATTACCGATATTGATGTGCTGGAAGCGACCGACTATTACAAGTCATCCCGTGGCCAGCAGCCCAACGGCGCCACCAGCGGCTTGTTCTCGCATAACGCGGCCGCCGTCGGCTGGGATGCCTTCTCCTACGCTGAAGTGCTGCTGACGCAACCGCTGATGCTGGTGATGGGCGATAAGCCGGGCGGTTTCGGCGCCTATCGGGACGGGTGTGAAATCTATGGCCGCGCTGCTTCGAAAAAGAAGGAACTGGTGGTGCTCAAGAATACCTCGCACTACGAGCTCTACGATCAGGCAGAGCCCGTTTCGCAAGCACTGGCCAGGCTGGTTCCGTTCTTCCAGGGCAATCTCTAAGTGACAGGAGCGCGGCAATTCCCGCGCTCCTGTCCTCACCAATCAGGAATCACCATGAAAAAAGTACTTGTGCTCGGAGCAAACGGGCAGATCGCACGCTGGGTCATCCAAATGCTGGCCGGGCGTGACGACGTCGCCACGACACTCTTTCTGCGCGATGCCCAGAAGTTCCCGGCCCCACTTCCAACGAATGCGCGGTTTATGGAAGGCGATGTATTCGATGCCGGGCTGTTGCAAGCAGCGGTTGCTGGGCAGGACATCGTTTATGTAAACCTCGCCGGTGAGGTCGGCGAACAGGCCAAGCGGGTAGTTGCCGCCATGCAGCAGGCAAAGGTTCCCCGACTCATTTTCGTCAACTCGCTCGGCATTTACGACGAGGTTCCAGGGAAATTCGGCGAATGGAACAATCGTGAAATCGGTGCCTACCTTGGGCCCTATCGAGAGGCTGCCGCTGTGATCGAAGCATCGGGCCTCAATTACACCATTCTGCGAGCGGCCTGGTTGCAGGATCAGGACGAGGTTGATTATGAAATCACGCAGAAAGGTGAGCCTTTCAAGGGAACGGAAGTTTCCCGCAAGAGCATCGCGGCGCTTGTGGTGCGAGTCATCGACTCTCCCGACTACTTGGCCAATGGCAATGTGGGCGTCAACAAACCCAATACCGACGGCGACAAACCGTCATTTCTCTAATCCCGAAAAGCCCGAACCGGAAAGACCATCATGTTCGGAACAAGCGGAATTGTGCTGATGAAATGGAGCGCCATCATTCTTCTCCTGCTGGCGACGATGGTCTTCACCGTTCTGTTCGTGGTGACCCGGATAGAAATTGGCCAAGCCAATGAGGCAAGCCTGCATCTGGGAAAATCGGCCATGAAACAAGGCGCACGTTCATTCAGTCATCGATTCGTGAAGCGGGGCCGCATGGGATGGCAGATCACAACCGCTGAAATTTTTGATGTGATCGATAAGGACTGGTCATTGGAAGGCAAATAGCAATGCCGCT
>SSSX01000134.1 GCA_015657735.1 Zoogloeaceae bacterium | reverse complement strand
TGAGGGCCGGCGGCCGACCGGCCTGCCGCGGCGGGTGATGGTCTTCGGCATCTCGGCGCTGCCGCGCCAGTCGCTCGAGGCGCTCGCCGCGATCGCCCGGTGGACCCAGGTGCTGATGTGCGTCCACAACCCCTGCGAGCATTACTGGGCCGACATCGTCGCCGACAAGGAGCTGCTGCGTGCGACCCGCAGCCGTCAGCTGCGCCGGGCCGGCGCGCCGGCCGACATCGCCGCGGACGACCTTCACCTCCACGCCCATCCGCTGCTCGCCGCGTGGGGCAAGCAGGGCCGCGACTTCATCGGCCTGCTCGACGAGCACGACAGCGACGCCGCCCGCGCCGACTACCTGCAGCACTTCCTCGCCATCCGCCAGCGCATCGACCTGTTCGCCAGCCACGGCGAGGCCTGTCTGCTCAACCAGCTGCAGGACGACATCCGCGACCTGCGTCCGCTGGCCGAAACCCGCCGCCGCTGGCCGGCGCTGCCGGCCGACGACGCGTCGATCCGCTTTCATGTGGCCCACAGCCCGCAACGCGAGGTCGAGGTGCTGCACGACCAGCTCCTCGCCGCCTTCAGTGCCGATCCGTCGTTGCGCCCGCGCGACGTGATCGTGATGGTGCCCGACATCGACGCCTACGCGCCGCACATCCAGGCCGTGTTCGGCCTCGTCGACCGCGGCGATGCGCGCTTCATTCCGTTCAGCATTGCCGACCAGGGCCGCCGCCACCACGATCCGCTGGTGAACGCCATCGGCAAGCTGCTCGACCTGCCCACTTCACGCGTCGCCGTCAGCGACGTGCTGGACCTGCTCGAAGTGCCGGCGCTGCGCAGCCGTTTCGGGATCGCCGACGACGATCTGCCGCTGCTGCATCGCTGGATTCACGGCGCCCGGGTGCGCTGGGGGCTGCACGCCGAACATCGCCGGAGCCTCGGCCTGCCCGACGCGCCGGAAGCCAACAGCTGGCTTTTCGGCCTCTCGCGGATGCTGCTCGGCTACGCCGTCGGCGCCACCGGCAGCGCCTGGCAGCAGATCGAACCTTACGATGAGATCGGCGGCCTCGATGCGGCGCTGCTCGGGCCGCTGGTACAGCTCGTTGAGCGCCTTGACGCAAGCTGGCGCGCGCTGGCCGGCGACGCCAGTCCCGCCGACTGGTGCGTGCGCCTGCGCCGGCTGCTGAGCGATTTCTTCGCCCCCGACGACAGCGACGATGCCTTCACGCTGGAGCGCCTCGATCTGGCGCTGGAGCGCTGGCAGGAAGCCTGCGCGGCGGCCGGCCTGAGCGCGCCGCTGCCCCTCGCCGTGGTCGGTGAGCACTGGCTGGCCCAGCTCGACGACAGCGGCCTGTCGCAACGTTTCTTCGCCGGCGCGGTCACTTTCGCCACGCTGATGCCGATGCGCGCGATCCCGTTCCGGCAGGTCTGCCTGCTCGGCCTCAACGACGGCGACTATCCGCGCACGCGGGTGCCGATGGATTTCGACCTGATGGGCCGCGACTACCGCCCCGGCGACCGTTCCCGCCGCGAGGACGATCGCTACCTGTTTCTCGAAGCGCTGCTGTCGGCCCGCGAGCGCCTGCTGATCTCGTGGGTCGGGCGCAGCATCAACGACAACACGGTGCGTCCGCCCTCGGTGCTGGTCGGCCAGCTGCGCGACCATCTGGCCGCCGGCTGGCGACTGGCCGGGCATCAAGACGACGCGGAGGCCCTGCTCGGGGCGCTTACCGTCGAGCACCGGCTGCAGCCATTCAACCCCGATTATTTTCCGGTCGA
>SSSX01000823.1 GCA_015657735.1 Zoogloeaceae bacterium | reverse complement strand
GCGGTGGCCGGATCGAGCACGTAGAGCTCCCGGTAGCGATCCGGGTAGGCGCGCTGCAGGCGCTCCAGCAGCCGCTCGGCGTGCGGCTGGACATCCGGCGAGCGACGGTCGAGCAAACCGGCCAGGACGAGGTTTTCGCCCACCACCAGGATGTCGCCGCGCCGCTCGGTGAGCTCATTGACGATCTGGCGCTGCTTGTTGTCGGCGAGAATCTCGAGCGTATGGATCGCCTCGGCGACGCGCTGGTCGCCGGCACCGATCATGCCGGCCTGGGGCAGGCCGAAATACCACAGCCCGAGCAGGATGCCCATCGCGATGACGAACAGGCCGCCGAAGTAGAGCGCGATGCGGGTCGAGAAGGCGGTCTTCATGAGCAACGGAAGTGTCAGTCCTCGTAGTCGAAAGTCTGCAGCCGGTGGCGCTGCGGGTCGGCGATGACGCGCGGCAGCAGATCGGTCTGGAAAGCGCCGCCGACATTCTCCCAGGTGCCGGCCGCCGGCAGCTTGTTCTGTGACCGCAGGAATTCGAATTCTTTCCGCAGCGGCGGCGGCCCCTTCGAGTTGTTGATGATCACCGGCGCCGACGGAATGTTCAGGATCTCGCGGCGGGTGATCGCGCCGATCTGCTCCGGCGTCACCTCGGGCGCCTTGCCGCCGAAATCGCGCGCGTCGGCCAGCGCCCACTGCGCCGCCTTGTCGAGATTCCGGCGCGAGCGGCGCATCCATTCGATGGCCCTGACGTAGCCGGCCACCAGCGCCTCGGCGGCCTGCGGGGAACGCTGGGCAAAGGCCTTCTCGACGACGAAATAATCGCTGCTGCGGCCGCGAAAGACGATCTGCGCCCCGCCACCCTGGCTCAGCGCGGTGGACGGCGCCGGCTCCCACGCCGCGAAGGCGTCGATGTCGCCGCGCTGGAGCGCCGCCGGCATGGCGTCGACCCCCATCGCCACCAGCCGCACGTCGGATTCCTGCAGACCGGCCGAAGCCAGCCCCTGCAGCAGCGTGTGGTGGGCGCTCGAGACCGGCACGTAGGCCACCCGCTTGCCGGCCAGGCCGGCGACTTCGTGGATTCCGCTGGCGACGATGGCCGTCGCGGTCTGCTTGACCAGACCGACGATCCACAGGCGGCCCTCGGCGGCGCCGAGGATGGTCGGCATGTCGCCGAGCAAGGCCGCGTCGAGCCGGCGCTCGGCGAGCAGGCCGAGCATGTCGGCGCCGCGCCGGAAGGGGTGGGCGGACAGCGGCTGGTCGAGGGCGGCCAGCTCGCGCCGCAGGATGCGGTCGCGGTGCATCACCGCCGAGATCACGCCGGACGGGTAGCCGAGGGGCTGGGTGCCGAGGTCGACGGCCGGCGAATCGGGGCGCAGACCGTAGGCGTCGAAATATTCCGCCGCCTGGCCCGCCGACACCGCCACGGCGGCGAGCAGGCCGGCCAGCCAGCGCCGCGCCGCCGACCGCCCGGAAAGGGTGTTGTGCATGTCTGTCGTCCTCTGTTTCAGCCGCCTGGTCGGCGGCACGTATCGCCCGCGGTGTGCCGCAATCGGGGTTTTATCGGGAGCGCGGGGAAATACTTGACCGCCCGGCCGCAGCATCACCCCAGCGCCTCCCGCCAGGCCGCCACCATCGCCGGGTGGAAGGCCTCGTGACCGCAGCCGTCGACCCACACCAGCCGGCTGCCGGCGATCGCCGCGTGCAGGCGCCGGGCATTGGCCGGCGGGCACACCCGGTCGAGGCGGCCGTGGATCAGCGTCACCGGCAGGCCGGCCAGCGTCCGGCAGGCGGCCAGGAAGGCGGCCTCGTCGACGAAGCAGCCGGCCAGCAGGTAATGGGCCTGCAGACGGTATTTGAGCACCAGACGATCGGCATCGGCGGCGGCCGG
>SSSX01000822.1 GCA_015657735.1 Zoogloeaceae bacterium | reverse complement strand
GCGCAAGCCCGTATGTCCTGAAAAGGCGGTCTCAATAATTGCATGATGGTCGACCGTAGATATCCGGATGCACGTGATTGTCATGATTCCTTGGTCTACGATGACCTTACGAGTTTCCTGTACTTTCTCATTCGACTTCAATGGCAAAAGCGAGCATCAAGAACGTCGCCGGCAGACGGATCTTCGTCTCCTACTGTCATGCCGATTACAGGCACGCTCAGCGGCTCAACATGGCGCTCCGGGCTATCCCGGGTGACACGGTGATCTTCCTGGACGTCGGTGGAGGCGAGCGCTTGATGGCGGGCGACGCGTGGCAGGAGAAGATTCAGCAAGCACTTGAATCGGCCAACGTCTTCATCGTGCTGATGAGCATGGACTTCCAGGCTTCGGAGTTCTGTCGCGAAGTCGAGTTGCGGCGCATGCTGGTGCGCCGGTCGAGTGAACCGGATGCCGTAAAGGTGATCGGCATTCCCTTGCACAGCGTCCGGCTGAAGGATTTCTCAGTGGAGGTGTCAGGGCGGACACTGTCGCTGGAAGACTACCAATGTGTTCCGCAGGAAGTCTCGGCCGGGCCGACGGGCCGACGCCTCGGCTTGAAGCCGATCAACAAGTGGCGCGATGAACGGGATGCTTGGGTGAAGGCCGTCGAGCAGATCGAGGAAGCCCTACGCAGTGGTCAGGCCCCGATGTTCGCCGCGCCTGACCGTCCGTCACCTGAGGTGCCGCAAGCGACGGCGCCGATGCTTCCATCGATAAGTGCAGCTCACCTGCCTTATCTCTGTGATCGTGATGATCAGTACTATGAGTTGCTGAGCGCCCTTGAATCCTGGCGCACGCAAGGCTTCAGCCGTCCGCTGGTGCTGGTCACGGAAGGGCGTGGTGACGACTGCCTGGGTAAATGGGTCGACCGGCTGCGCCAGCACGACATTTCCAAGTCTCTCGGCTTTGAACAGATGGGCTTGTCGTTTGGCCACTTCAAGCCTTTCAGCTGGCCGGCCGCAAGCACAGCGCTGGTTGCGTCGGCCGATGCCCGGCAGCGCTTCGTTCGCGCGTTGGCCGCTGCACTGTCGCCCGACCCGCTGGCTTCTGAACCAAAGGTTTTCGAGGCGCACTTGATCCGTGCAAGGCCCACGCTGTTGTGGGTCGACTGCGCCGACACCTTCACGGTCGAGCACGCCCGGCGCGGGCTCGAAGGATTGCTCGCCGTCCTCGCCGCGTGTCCGGCGCTGAGCCAGCGCACGATGCTCGTGGTGGCGATCAATCTCGTGCGGGAGCCCACCGCAACGCCGAACGAGCGCGCGCGGCTCGCCGAGGAATTTAAGCCCTTGCTCGACCGGGCGACCGAATCGGGTGAGGTGCACGCGGCGATGCTCGGCTCGCTGCCGGAAGTCGACGAGAGCGCGATCAACACGTGGTCTGCGCACGATCTGGTCAGCGGCAAGCTGATCGACGAGATCGAGATGCTCTGTACCAAGCTGCCCGCCGGCCGCAACAGCTGGACGATGCGCAGCTTCGCCGAAACTGCACGCCAGTGGTTCCGCAGCGCCTGAACCCCATCCGAGGAGAATTCACCATGACGTCCAACTGGTTTCAGGGCCGCCCCGACATCGCAGCACCGTCCAAACCGGTCGAAGTCGTGTCGATCGACCGCGACACGATCTTCGGCGCCGAGAACTATGAGGCCGAGGACGGTCTGCGCGATGCCGTCAATACCGCCCTGCTGCTCGACCAGCCGCTGCTGCTCACCGGCGAGCCGGGCACCGGGAAGACCCAGCTGGCAGAGAAACTCGCCCTCGAACTAGGGCTGCAGCTGTTCAAGTTCGAAACCAAATCCACCAGCGCCGCTCAGGATCTCTTCTATACCTTCGACCACGTGGCACGCTTTCAGGCGGCCTCGGTGAGCAAGGACGAAGCGGCCTTGCATGCCTTGCGTTTCATCGATTTCGGTGCGCTTGGCAAGGCCGTCGTCCAAAGCCTGTCGCGCGACGATGCGGGCAAGCTCTTCTCCGAAGGTCAGTTGCCGGACTGGTATCGCGGCCCGTCCCGCGCGGTGGTGCTGATCGACGAGATCGACAAGGCGTCGAGCGACTTCCCGAACGACGCGCTCAACGAGATCGAGCGCCATTACTTCCGCATCCGCGAGGTGTCCGGCGGCCTCGAAGTCAAGGCTGCAGCCAGGCAGCGGCCGGTGGTCGTCATCACCAGCAATTCAGAGAAGCAGTTGCCGGATGCCTTTCTGCGCCGCTGCATTTTCTACCACCTGCAGCCGATCAACCTCGAGCGCCTGCGCGAGATCACCCTGCGCCGGCTCGCCGCCCTCAAGGTCCGATCCGGCCCTTTGCTGGAAGACGCCCTGCAACTGTTCTTTGATCTGCGCGAGCCCAAGTACGATCTGCGCAAGCGCCCTTCCACCGCCGAGTTTCTAGGCTTTGTCGCTGCCCTGGCGGGCGAACCCGGCGCGGTGCCGGATCAAGCCATGCAGCCCGCCCACGCGCGCCGGGTGCTGGCAACCCTGGTCAAGGCCCCCGAAGACCAGGCCGCCGCCGCGCGTCATCCCAAACTCGCCGACGCCGCCTGATCCGCGATGCCCGCTATCGTGCCGGACTGGCTTGATCCCCTGCGCGAGCAGTTGCTGCCCGCCTTGCTGCAGGCCGGGCTCGACATCGACACCCGCACGCGGCTCAACATCGAAGCCTGGCTGCACGCTGCCCAGGAGCGCGCGCTGCTGAGCCCTGACCCGATTTGTGCCCGCGGGGCGCTACGCGCCATTGTCAGCAAGAGCGCCCGCGAGCAGCAGCTCTTCGATCAAGTCTTCGATGCCTGGCGCAAGCGCTGGGATCACGCCGCCGAAGTGCTGGGCGAGGTGAAAACGCTCACCAAACCCGAGGCTACGCCCAATCGCGCGTCGGCGGCCCCCGCTGCAAGCCGGGCTCGTGGCCCCATCCGGGCCCTCGTCGCGGGGCTTGTGGTGGTTGG
>SSSX01000821.1 GCA_015657735.1 Zoogloeaceae bacterium | reverse complement strand
TGTTGTAGTCCTTGAAGAACTCGCGGAACAGTTCGAGGCCGCCGCCGTCCATCATCCACGCGGTCTGCTGGCGGCTGTTGAGGCCGAACGGGACGGCGGTTTCGAAGGCGAAGGTGGGATCCTTGCCGATGAAGTAGTACGAGCAGGTGTGGCCGCATTCGACGGTGCCGTCCTTGACGGCGTCGAGCACGCCCGGGCCGGGGACGATTTCGCCAGCCGCGAAGACCTGGATCTGGAACTTGCCGCCGGTGGCCGCGGCGACGCGCTTGGCGACCACGTCGGCACCGCCGAAGATGGTGTCGAGACTCTTCGGGAAGCTGGAGGCGAGGCGCCATTTGATGGTCGGCAGATCGGCCGCCAGGGCGGGAGCGGCTACGGCACCGGCCGCGACACCTGCGCTGGCCTTCTTCAGAAATGAACGACGTTCCACGTTGTCTCCTTCGTTGAATCGCTACAAAAAGGTGATTCGATTATTCATGAGCCCTCGCCGGCCAGACAGTGAGGAAAAACCCTATGCTGCTATGCGGAAAAAATGAGGGCCGGAGCGGGTTTCGACGGACCGGGGCGCCGGTCCGCAGCCATCATGCTCACTTCCTGGCGCGGGCGCTGCCGTGGCGGGCGGCCTGCATGAAGTTGTCGAAGCGGTTTTCGGCGACGGCGAACCACTGCAGCTGGTCGTCGCGGAATTTCTTCCAGTGGTCGTAAATCTTCTTGAACTTCGGATTCTTGGCGGCCAGCTCGTCGTAGAGTTCGTTGGTGACCTTGTAGGCGGCGGCCATCACGTCGTTGGGGAAGGGCCGCAGCTGGGTGCCGGCGGCGATCAGCTGCTTGAGCGCGTGAGGGTTGCGGGCGTCGTAGCGGGCCTGCATCTCGGCATTGGCGAAGGCGCAGGCGTTTTCGAGGATGGCCTGGTATTCCTTCGGCAGCTCGGCGAACTTCCGGGCGTTGACGTAGATCGACAGCTGCGCGCCGCCTTCCCAGAAGCCCGGGTAGTAGTAGTACTTGGCGACCTTGGCAAAGCCGAGTCGCAGGTCGTCGTAGGGGGCGACCCACTCGGCGGCGTCGATGGTGCCTTTTTCGAGGGACGGGTAGATGTCCGCCGGCGGAATCTGCTGGGGTACGACGCCGAGCTTGGTGAGAACCTGGCCGGCCAGGCCGCCGATGCGGAACTTGAGGCCCTTGATGTCTTCGATCGACTTGATCTCCTTGCGGAACCAGCCGCCCATCTGGGTGCCGGTGTTGCCGCAGGGGATCGGGTAGATGTTGTAGTCCTTGAAGAACTCGCGCAGCAGCTCGAGGCCGCCGCCGTTCAGCAGCCAGGCGTTCTGCTGGCGGCTGTTGAGGCCGAAGGGGATGGCGGTGTCGAAGGCCAGCGTCGGATCCTTGCCGATGAACCAATAGGAGGCGGCGTGGCCGATCTCGACGGTGCCGTCCTTGACGGCGTCGAGCACGCCCGGCGTGGGAACGATCTCGCCGGCGGCGAAGAGGGATATCTGGAATTTGCCGCCGGTGGCTGCGGCAACGTGCTTTGACACGGTTTCGGCGGCGCCGAAGATCGCGTCGACGGTTTTCGGGAAGCCGGACGCCAGGCGCCACTTGATGGTCGGCAGATCGTCGGCCAGCGCCGGGGCGGCCACGGCGCCGGCGGCGAGGCCGGCGCCGGCCTGCTTCAGGAAAGAACGTCTTTCCATGATGGTTCCTTTTTTTTCGTTGGTCTGAGCTAAGGCAAGGAGGGACGTCGGCCGGATCAGGCGCCGGCGACGGTCATGCGGTCGACGAGGATCGAGCCGCAGTGTTTGGAGCCGCGCACCAGCACGTCGGAGCCGATCTCGCGGATGCCCATCAGCATGTCCTTGAGATTGCCGGCGATGGTGATCTCGTGCACGGGGTACTGGATGATGCCGTTCTCGACCCAGAAGCCGGCCGCGCCGCGGGAGTAGTCGCCGGTGACGTAGTTGACGCCGTGACCGAGGAGTTCGGTGACCAGCAGGCCGCGGTCCATCTGCCTGACGAGGCCGTCGAGGTGGTACTGGCCCGATTTGACCAGCAGGTTGTGGCTGCCGCCGGCGTTGCCGGTGGTCTGCATGCCGAGCTTGCGCGCCGAGTAGGTGCTGAGGAAGTAGCCCTGCAGCACGCCGTCGATGATCACCTCGCGATCCTTGGTGGCCACGCCGTCGTCGTCGAAGGGGCTGCTGGCGAAGGCTTTGGCAAGGTGCGGGCGCTCGGCGATCTGGATGTGCGACGGGAAGACCTGCTTGCCCAGGCTGTCGTGCAGGAAGGTGGACTTGCGATACAGCGCGCCGCCGCTCACCGCATGCACGAAGGCGCCGATCAGCCCGGCGGCGAGGGGCGCCTCGAACAGCACCGGCACCTCGCAGGTGGCGATCTGGCGGGCGCCGAGGCGGGCCAGCGCGCGGCGCGCGGCGAAGGTGCCGATCTCGCCGGCGTCGGCCAGTTCGGCTGGATCGCGCTTGGTGGTGTACCAGTCGTCGCGCTGCATGTCGTCGCCCTCGCCGGCGATCACCGAGCACGACAGGTAGTGGCGCGAACTGGCGTAACCGCCCATGAAGCCGAGGCTGTTGGCCGAGATGAAGTGGGATTCCTGCATCGAGATGCTGGCGCCTTCGGAGTTGCGGATCTCCGGGCTCACCGCGAAGGCCGCCTGCTCGCAGCGGCGGGCGATCTCGATGGCTTCCTCGACCGGAATCTTCCACGGGTGGTAGAGATCGAAATCGGGGAAGTCCCTGGCCAGCAGCGCCTCGTCGGGCAGGCCGGCGGCCGGGTCGGGGGCGGTGAAGCGGGCGATCGAGACGGCCGCATCGACGGTGGCCTTGAGGGCCTCCTTCGAGAAATCCGAGGTGCTGGCGTAGCCGCGCTTCTGGCCGTCGTAGATGGTGACGCCGACGCCCTTGTCGCGGTTGTATTCGATGGTGTCGACCTCGTCGCGGCGGACGGTGACGGACTGGCCGAAGCCCTCCGAGACATCCACCTCGCAGGCGGTCGCGCCGCGTTTGCGGGCGAATTTGAGAATGTCGTCGGCGATGGTCTTGAGAGTGTCCTGACTGAAGCTGAAACGGTTGTCGGCCATGGCTTTCCGGGTGGGGGCTGGGGCTAAAGGCTATAATCTTACCCTTCCCGCGCCCTTTTCACCCCCAGATGGCCCACCACAAATATCATCACGACGACGAAGACACCGGCCCCAGCAAGTCGGAACTCAAGCGCGCCAGCACGGCGCTGCAGGATCTGGGCCGCGAACTGGCCGAACTGGGCAAGGAGCGCCTCGCCCGGGTGCCCATCGACGACGACCTGCGCGACGCGGTGAAGGACTACCAGCGCTTCACCGCCCACGAGGCCCGGCGGCGCCAGCTGCAGTACATCGGCAAGCTGATGCGCAACGTCGATCCGGAGCCGATCCGCGCCGCGCTGGATGCCTTCAAGGGTGTCTCGGCGGTCGAGACGGCGAAGATGCATCGCCTCGAGAACCTGCGCACCCGGCTGCTCGACGACGAGAAGACGCTCCACACGATCGCCGAGGCGCATCCGGGGGCCGACCTGCAGCAGCTCCGCGTGCTGCGCCGCAATGCGATCAAGGAAAAAGAGCAGAACAAGCCGCCCCGCGCCTACCGCGAGCTGTTCCGGGTGCTGCGCGAACTCGAGGAGGGCGGCGCGGGTGGCGATGATGTCGACACCGAATCGGGAGACGAAGAATGAGCGACGAACTGAAAATCGGCCTGGTGTCGATCAGCGACCGCGCCTCGTCGGGCGTCTATGAAGACAAGGGCCTGCCGGCGCTGCACGAATGGTTCGCGAGGGCGCTGGCCTCGCCGTGGACGATGGAGAGCCGCCTGATCCCCGACGAGCAGGCGACCATCGAGGAGACGCTGATCGAGCTGTGCGACGTGGCCGGCTGCCATCTCGTGCTGACCACCGGCGGCACCGGTCCGGCACCCCGCGACGTGACCCCCGAGGCGACGATGGCCGTTGCCGACAAGCTGATGCCCGGCTTCGGCGAGCAGATGCGCCAGATCAGCCTGGCCTTCGTGCCGACGGCGATCCTGTCGCGGCAGGTCGGCGCGATCCGCGGCACGAGCCTGATCCTCAACCTCCCCGGCCAGCCCAAGGCGATTGCCGAGACGCTGGAGGGCCTGAAGGATGCCGACGGCACGCAGAAGGTGCCCGGCATCTTCGCCGCCGTGCCCTACTGCCTCGACCTGATCGGCGGGCCCTACGTCGAAACCCACGACGCGGTGGTGAAGGCGTTCAGACCCAAGTCGGCGCTGCGGGCCAAGGGGTGATCAGGCCACGCCCAGCGCAAGCCTGAACAGTGCCGCGCCCGGCGCCGCCAGCAGCCATCCCAACGCGGCGCAGTTGGCCAGCGCCGTCACCCAGAACCGTCGGCGGAACGACGCTTTCCGCGATTTGTGACGCAGCCAGCGCTGGGCCAGCACGGCGCCGGGCCAGCCGCCGGCCAGGGCGAGCAGGTGCAGGGCGCTCTCCGGCGTGCGCCACTCACCGCTCCGCGCCGCCGATTTGTCGAGGGCGTAGATGCCGAAGGTGATGGCGCTGGCCAGCGCGTAGAAGCCGGCCAGCAGGTTCGGCGCCTTGCCCTTCATGACGGCGAAGGCGAGCGCCGCGGCAAAGCCGGTCAGCAGGATCAGCGAGGCCGGGCTGTCGCCGCCCGACACTGCCGTCGCCGACTTGCGTGGCCCAGTCTCAACGAAGGCGACATTCACGGCCTGGGGCCGGCCGTTTTCGTCCGGCTGGCGTTCGTAGGTCAGCAGCGCGTCTTCGTCGGGCCGTCGTCCGCGCCGCTGGAACGACTTGATGTGGACGAAAACCCGTTCGCCGCCGCCGTTC
>SSSX01000820.1 GCA_015657735.1 Zoogloeaceae bacterium | reverse complement strand
TGCGTGGTTGGAAGTGCTTAATCTGTCGATAAAGGTAAACCAGCGTGCGATTCGCTATTCTCGAAGACGATCCGGCCCAGATGGAAGTCCTGACGGGCTGGCTGAGGGAAGCCGGGCACGACGTGCACGGTTTCGGACTGGCCCGCGAGCTGATGCGCGTCGCCAGCCGTGAAAGTTTCGACCTGTTCCTCGTGGACTGGGTGCTGCCCGACCTGACCGGCGAGCAGGTGCTGCGCTGGCTGCGGGTCGAGCGCGGCAACGACACGCCGGCGATCTTCATCACCTCCCGCGATGCCGAAGAGGACATCGCCAGTGCGTTCAGCGCCGGCGCCGACGATTACCTGATCAAACCGCCGCGGCGCATCGAGCTGTTGTCGCGCATCGAAGCGGTGATGCGTCGTTCGCAGCCGAAGAACGCCAACCAGCTGCTGGTGGTGCCGCCCTACAGTTTCGACCTGGCCCGCAAGTTGCTTACCATCGATGGCGCGGCGGTCGAGATGACCGACAAGGAATTCGAACTGGCTGCCTTCCTGTTCCGCAACCTGGGCCGCCTGCTGTCGCGCGGGCATCTGCTCGAAGCGGTGTGGGGGCGCAACCCGGATCTGGCGACGCGCACCGTCGATACGCACATCAGCCGCGTGCGCAGCAAGCTCAACCTGCGCCCCGAAAACGGTTTCCGGCTGACGCCGACCTACAACTTCGGCTACCGGCTCGAGCGCATCGATCCGTCCGAATCCCAGCCCCTCGGCACCGCGGTGCTGTCGCCGGCCTGAGCGGGCCGGCGCGCTGCGGGGTTCCCGGGCGGGAACCCCGTGCCAGCGACGCTTATTTCTTCAGCGCGTCACGGATTTCCCGCAGCAGCTTGATGTCTTCCGGATCGGCGGGCGGCGCTTCCACCGGCGCCGGTTCGGCACGCTTGAGCTTGTTCATCGCCTTGATGGCCACGAAGATGGCCATCGCGACGATCAGGAAGTCGATGATCGAGTTGATGAAGACGCCGTACTTGAACAGCGGCGCACCGGCTTTCTCGGCAGCTTCCATCGTTTCGAAGGTTTTGTCGCCGAGGTTGAGGTAGAGGTGCTTGAAATCGACGCCGCCGAGCAGCTTGCCGAGGACGGGCATCAGCATGTCCTTGACGAGGGAGTCGACGATTTTCTGGAAGGCACCGCCGATGATGACGCCGACCGCCAGGTCGACGACATTGCCTTTCATGGCAAATTCCTTGAATTCCTGCATAAATCCCATATAGCGCTCCTTGATGTGTGATTGAGGGGGAGAGAAATAACGAGGCTTAAAGATAACGCCCGCGTCCCGCAGCGAGTCAAGCGGTTTCGCATCAATCATAAGAGCGCGCCGGCCCCGCAGGGC
>SSSX01000133.1 GCA_015657735.1 Zoogloeaceae bacterium | reverse complement strand
GTCATGTTGATCCACAGGATCTGCAGCGGCGTGATCGGCAGCGTGACGCCGGCCAGCACCGCGAAGAGGATCACCAGCCCTTCGCCGAAATTGGTCGGCAGCGTCCAGATGATGAACTTCACCAGATTGTCGTAGACGCCCCGCCCTTCCTCGATGGCGGCCTCGATGGTGGCGAAGTTGTCGTCGGTCAGGACCATCGCCGCCGCGTCCTTGGCCACCTCGGTGCCGCCGGCGCCCATCGCCACGCCGATGTCGGCGGCCTTCAGGGCCGGCGCGTCGTTCACGCCGTCGCCGGTCATCGCGACGACCTCGCCGTTGGCCTGCAGGGCCTGGACCAGCCGCAGTTTCTGCTCGGGCTCGACGCGGGCGAAGACGTTCACCTCGCGCACGACGGCACGCAGGCGCGCGGCATCCAGCGCGGCCAGCTCGCGGCCAGTCAGCGCCCGCGCGCCCTCGCCGGCCAGGCCGAGCTGGCGGGCAATGGCGAGCGCCGTGCCGGCGTGGTCGCCGGTGATCATCTTGACGCCGACCCCCGCCCCCGCGCAGGTCCGGATCGCCCGCATGGCGGCCTGGCGCGGCGGGTCGAGCATCGCCTGCAGACCGACGAAACACAAACCGGCGGCGAGCTGCGCCTCGTCGAGCCGTTCGCCGTCCACCTCGCGGCGGGCGAAGGCCAGCACCCGCAGCCCGTCGGCGGCCATGCCGCGGGCGACGGCGTCGATGGCCTCGACATCGATGGCGACCGCCTCGCCGCCGGCATCGAGCATCGTCGCGCAGCGTGGCAGGATCGCTTCGAGCGCGCCCTTCAGCAGCGCCACCGGCTGGCCGTCGAGGCGATGCAGGCTGGCCATGTACTGGCGCGCCGAATCGAAGGCGATCTCATCGGCGCGCGGCGCCGCGCCGCGCAGGCGGTGCTCGTCGAGCCCGGCCTTGCGCGCCGACACCAGCAGCGCCGCTTCGGTCGGGTCGCCGGCGATGGTCCACACGCCGTCCTGTTCGGCGACGGACGCGTCGTTGCACAGCACCCCGGCCGCCAGCAGTTCGTGGAGCGGGCCGGCCGCCGGCGCCGGCTGGCCGTCGAGCGTCACGACGCCTTCCGGCGCATAGCCGTCGCCGCTGACCGCGTGGTACAGCCCGCCGGCGACGAGGGCGCGGACGGTCATCTGGTTTTCGGTGAGGGTGCCGGTCTTGTCGGAGCAGATCACCGTGGTGCTGCCCAGCGTCTCGACGGCCGGCAGGCGGCGGATGATGGCGCGCCGCCGGGCCATGCGGGCGACGCCGATGGCCAGCGTCACCGTGATCGCCGCCGGCAGCCCTTCGGGAATCGCCCCGACGGCCAGCGCCACGGCAGCCATCAGCATGTCGAGTAGCGGCTCGCCGCGCAGGCTGCCCACCGCGAAACCGAGAGCCGCGAGGCCGAGGATGACGACCAGCAGAAAATTGGAAAAGCGCTCCATCGCCCGCGTCAGCGGCGTGACGAGCGGCTCGGTGGCGTCGAGGAGATCGGCGATGCGCCCGGTTTCGGTGGCCCGGCCGGTGGCGACGACCAGACCGCCGGCCTGTCCGGCGACGACCAGGGTGCCGGCAAAAGCCATGTTGGCCCGTTCGGCGAGAATGCTGTCGGCCGGCAGCACGTCGACATGTTTGCCGACGGCGGTCGATTCACCGGTCAGCGACGCTTCGGTGACCTGCAGCGCACGCGCATCGAAGAGCCGCAGGTCGGCCGGCACCTTGTCGCCGGCGGCCAGCCAAACCACGTCGCCGGGCACCAGCCCGGTCGCGTCGATGCGCCGCCGGTGGCCGTCGCGCAGCACCGTCACGTCGCTGGCGACGCTCTTCGCCAGCGCGGCCAGCGCATCCTCGGCGCGGCCTTCCTGGACGAAACCGATCAGCGCGTTGACGACGACGACGCCGAAGATCACCCCGGCGTCGGCCCATTCGCCGAGAAAGGCGGCGACGCCGCCGCTGGCGATCAGGATGTAGATCAGGGGCTGGTGGAACTGCAGCGCGAGGCGCAGCAGCGGCCCGCGTCCGGCCCGCGCCTCGATGCGGTTGGGGCCGTGGCTGGCGAGGCGCCCGGCCGCAACCGCCTCGGCCAGACCGTCGGCGCTCGACTGCAGCGCCGCGAAGGCCTCGTCGGCACGACGGGCGTGCCAGGCGGAAGACGGCGGGGGGAGATTCTTGCTCATCGCCGGTGCATCGACTCGAAACAAGAATCTCTCACCCCATCCTCCTCACATTTCAGGCATTCACCTTGGGCAGACCGGACAGCGCCATCTCGAGTTCCTTCTCGTCGTAGCTCTGATCCACCAGCTTGCCGGACAGATAGTTGGTGTAGGCGGTCATGTCGAAGTGGCCATGGCCGGACAGGCAGAACAGGATGGTCTCGCTCTTGCCCTCGGCCTTGCAGCGCAGGGCTTCGTCGATGGCGCCGCGGATGGCGTGGGTGGATTCCGGCGCCGGCACGATGCCCTCGCTGCGCGCGAACATCACGCCCGCCTCGAAGCAGGCGTTCTGCGTCACGCCGCGCGCTTCGATCAGCCCCAGCTCCTTGACGTGGCTGACCAGCGGCGCCATGCCGTGGTAGCGCAGGCCGCCGGCGTGCAGACCGGGCGGCGTGAAGTCGCTGCCGAGGGTATGCATCTTGACCAGCGGCGTCAGGTGGGCCGTGTCGCCGAAATCGTAGGCGTACTTGCCGCGCGACAGCGACGGGCAGGCGGCCGGCTCGACGGCGACGATCCGGCGCTTCTTCGCGTTGGGGCCGCCGCGCAGTTGCAGGCCGAGGAAGGGGAAGGCGATGCCGGCGAAGTTGGAGCCGCCGCCGACGCAGCTGATGACCACGTCCGGATCGTCGCCGGCCATTTCCATCTGCAGGATGGCTTCCTCGCCGACGATGGTCTGATGCAGCAGCACGTGGTTGAGCACCGAACCGAGTGCGTACTTGGTGTCGTCGTTCTTCGCCGCGACCTCGACCGCCTCGGAGATCGCGATGCCCAGCGAGCCGATGTGGTCGGGATGCTCGGCGAGCACGCTGCGGCCGTAATCGGTTTCGTTCGACGGCGAGGCGATGCAGCGCGCGCCCCAGGTTTCCATCAGCGCCCGGCGGTAGGGCTTCTGGTCATACGAGACGCGCACCTGGAAGACCGTGACGTCGAGCCCGAACAGGCCGCCGGCGTAGGCCAGCGACGAGCCCCACTGGCCGGCGCCGGTTTCGGTGGACAGGCGCTTGACCCCTTCCTGGGCGTTGTACCAGGCCTGGGGCACGGCGGAGTTCGGCTTGTGGCTGCCGGCCGGCGACACGCCTTCGTATTTGAAGTAGATCTTGGCCGGCGTGCCGAGCAGTTTTTCGAGGCGGCGGGCACGGAACAACGGGCTCGGACGCCACTGGCACAACACCTCGCGCACCGGCTCGGGGATGTCCACGTAGCGCTCGGCGGTCATCTCCTGGGCGATGATCGCATTGGGGAAGAGCGGCGCCAGATCGGACGGGCCGAGGGGCTGCAGCGTGCCGGGGTGGAGCGGCGGCGGCAGCGGCACCGGCAGGTCGGCGGCGATGTTGTACCAGGCCTTGGGCATGCGGGATTCGTCGAGCAGATACTTGATCTGGTCGCTCATGGGTTTTTCTCCTGTTTTCTGGTGATTTTGGGCCCAGCGAAAAAACTGCGGCGCGCCGATGATACGCCGGACCGCCGCAGTGTTTCTTGATCCAGGCCGGGCTGCCGGGCCGCGCCGGACGGATTCAGCGCCGCGCTGCGCGCCAGCGCCGTGCGGCGAAGCCGGCGATCACCAGCAGCGCGGCGCCCACCGCCGGCCAGTTGCCCCAGCGCGCGTAGGGCGTCAGGCCCTGATAGCCGCGCACCTCGGCATGCAGCGCGCCGGCCACGAAGGCCGGCAGCACCGCCTCGACACGGCCGTCCGGGGCGACGACGGCGGTCATGCCGGTGTTGGTGCTGCGCAGCATCGGGCGGCCGGTTTCCAGCGCGCGCAGGCGGGCGATCTGCAGGTGCTGCGGCTGGGCCAGCGAGTCGCCGTACCACGCCAGGTTGGAGAGGTTCAGCAGCAGCGTCGCCTCGGGCAGGCTGCGGATCAGCTCCTCGCCAAACACGTCCTCGTAGCAGATGTTGATGGCGATCTTCTGCCCGGCCAGCGCCAGCGGCGGCTGGCGCTCGGCGCCGCGGGTCTGGTCGGCCATCGGAATCTGCGCGAGATCGTAGAACCAGCGGAACAGCGGCGGCGAGTATTCGCCGAACGGCACCAGATGCTGCTTGGCGTAATGGCCCGACGGCGAGCTGCCGAGACTGATCGCCGCGTTGAAGATATGGCCGTCGCCGTCGCGCGTGAAGGTGCCGAGGATCGCATCGCCGCCACTCCGCGCGGCGAGGCGGCCGGCAGCTTCGAGGTAGCCCGGCGGCAGGTGATCGATCAGCAGCGGGATCGTCGTCTCGGGCAGCACGACGAGTTGCGCCGGGTTGTCGCGGAGCATCGCGAGGTTGCGCTCGAGCCACTGCTGCAGCAGCTCGGGGCGCCATTTGAGGCCCTGCTCGATGTTGGTCTGCAGCAGCGCGACCTTCACCGGCGCGCCGACCGGCGCGGTCCAGGCGATCTGCCGCAGGCCGAAGCCGGCGCCGACGACGGCGAGCGCGACGAGGGCCGGCAGCCAGCGGCGCGCCAGCCCGGCCGCCACCGTCAGCGCCGCCACCAGCGCGACCAGGCCGCCGACGCCGAACACGCCGAACAGCGGCGCAAAGCCCGCCAGCGGGCTCGGCGGCGTCTGGCTGTAGCCGACGGCAAGCCACGGAAAACCGGTGAAGATCCAGCCCCGCGTCCACTCGAAAACCAGCCAGCAGGCGGCGAACAGCAGCGCGTCGGGGCTCGCCCGGCCACGCCGCAGCGCGCCGAAGGCCGCGCCGGCGAAGCCGGCGAACAGACCAACCACCGCGCAGAACAGCAGGATCGCCAGCGCCGCCAGCGGCATCGGCATGCCGCCGTAGCGGTTGAGGGCGACGTACAGCCACGACACGCCGCCGAGCATCGCGCCGAGGCCCCACGCGAAGCCGACCGTGAAACCGTCGGCGGCGCGCCGCCGCGGGCCGGCATCGACGACCGCCAGCGCCGGGCCAAGCAGCCAGAACAGCACGCTGAGAGCCGCGAAAACGACCGGAAACCAGCCCAGCGGCGCATAGGCCAGCACCGACGCGCCCCCGGCCACGAGGGCGACGCCCTGACGCCAGACCGCCATCAGCCGCCGACCGCGTCGGGGTCGGGCAGGCGCTCGACCAGCAGGGAGTGGATGCGCCGGCTGTCGGCGCGCAGCACCTGGAAGCGCAGCCCGTCCAGCTCGACGATCTCGTTGCGTTTGGGCAGACGGCCGAGCTGGCGGATCAGCAGGCCACCGACGGTGTCGTATTCGGCGTCGCTGAAGCGGCTGCCGAAGGCCTCGTTGAAGTCGTCGATCTCGGTGCCGGCCTTGACCCGGTAGCGGCCGGCCTGGTCGATGCGGATGTTGTCGGCGGTTTCGTCGAAGTCGTATTCG
This sequence comes from Zoogloeaceae bacterium, assembly GCA_015657735.1. Taxonomy (GTDB): domain Bacteria; phylum Pseudomonadota; class Gammaproteobacteria; order Burkholderiales; family Rhodocyclaceae; genus Zoogloea. Next base: position 2,161 of record SSSX01000133.1, on the reverse strand, counting down.
TCCTCGATGTCGCCGACGATCTGCTCGAGCACATCCTCGATGGTGACCAGACCGGCGACGCCGCCGTATTCGTCCACCACGATCGCCATGTGGTTGCGGCTGACCCGGAAATCGCGCAGCAGCACGTTGAGACGCTTGGACTCGGGCACGAAGACGGCCGGGCGGAGCATGTCGCGGAGGTTGAAGGATTCGCCGGCGAAGACGCGCAGCAGATCCTTGGCGAGGAGAATGCCGACCACGTCGTCCTTGCCGTCGCCAATGACCGGAAAGCGCGAGTGGGCCGCGCCGATGGCGAAACGGGTGATGTCTTCGACCGAGTCGTCGAGGCTGACGACATCGATCTGCGCACGCGGGATCATCACGTCGCGCACCTGCATTTCGGAAACCTGCAGCGCGCCTTCGATGATCGCCAGCGCATCCGCATCGAACAGGTTGCGGTCGTGGGACGAGTGCAGCAGATGCAGCAATTCTTCGCGATCTTCCGGCTCCCGGGTCAGGAGGGCGGAAAGACGTTCGAGCAAGGACGGTTTACTACTGGAGGGTTCCATAAAAAGGGTTGATGAGAAATGGGCGATGGGCGATGGGGATTCCCGGCGGATCCTTCCATCGCCCATGGCGCATTACTCACCCCACCGCTTCAGCGCTCGCCCGCATAGGGGTCGGGGTAGCCCAGGCCGGCAAGAATCGTGCGCTCGCGCGCTTCCATCTCGTCGGCTTCGGCATCGGTTTCGTGGTCGAAGCCCTGCAAATGCAGCATACCATGCACGGATAAGTGGGCGTAATGCGCATCCAGCGCCTTGCCCTGCTCCACCGCTTCGCGTTCGACGACCTGCCGGCACAGCACCAGATCGCCCATCAGCGGCAGACCTGCGGGGAGCGGCATGTCCTCGCCTTCGTCGTAGGCGAAGGTGAGCACGTTGGTGGCGTAATCCTTGCCACGGTAATCGCGGTTCAGTTCGCGCCCTTCGGCCTCGTCGACGACGCGCACGGTGATGCGCGCCGCTCCGGCTTCGGCGGCGCGCAGCCAGCGGCGGAAATCGGTCCGCAACGGTACGCCTTCCCGGTTACAGGCGTATTGCACCGACAGGTCGAGGCGGCGCGGCAGCTTGATGTCGTTCATTGCTGGGTGGTCTGCTGTTGCTGGTTGCGCTGACCGTGCTTCTCGTAGGCGTCGACGATGCGCGCCACCAGCGGATGACGCACCACGTCTTCCTTCAGGAAGCGCGTGAAGGCGACGCCGCGCACGTCGGCGAGCACCTGGACGGCTTCGGCGAGGCCGCTTTTCTGGCCGCGCGGCAGGTCGACCTGGGTGAGGTCGCCGGTGATGACCGCGCGGGAACCGATGCCGATGCGGGTGAGAAACATCTTCATCTGCTCGGGCGAGGTGTTCTGCGCCTCGTCGAGGATGATGAAGGCCCGCGACAGCGTGCGCCCGCGCATGAAGGCCAGCGGGGCGATCTCGATGCAGCCGCGCTCGAAGAGCTTGGCGACGCGGTCGAAGCCCATCAGATCGTAGAGCGCGTCGTAGAGCGGGCGCAGGTAGGGGTCGACCTTCTGGGCCAGGTCGCCGGGCAGGAAGCCGAGGCGCTCGCCGGCCTCGACGGCCGGCCGCGTCAGCACGATGCGTTCGACGTGTTCGCGCTCGAAGGCGTCGACGGCGCTGGCCACCGCGAGGTAGGTTTTGCCGGTGCCGGCCGGACCGACGCCGAAGGTGATGTCGTGCTCCTGGATCTGGCGGATGTAGTCCACCTGCCGCGGCGTGCGGCCGTGCAGTTCGCTCTTGCGCGTCAGCAGCGCCGGCATCGGCGGGCTGGCCCGCGAGAGGTTGGACAGTTCGATGAGGCCGAGCTGGATGTCGTCGACCGACAGCGCGGCTTCGGCGCGGTCGTAAAAGTGGCGCAGCGCCCGCGCCGCGGCGTGGGTCTGCGGCGGCTCGCCGTGCAGCGTGAAACGCTCGCCGCGGCGGGCGATGGTCACGTCGAAGGCGGTTTCGATCTGGCGGATGTTCTCGTCGAGCACCCCGCACAGATTGGCGAGGCGCACGTTGTCGAGCGGATGCAGCGTGATTTCGGTGGGCTTCATCGGATGCATGCTGCCAGACCGGCGCCCGGCAGAAAAGTCGAATTCGGCAAAACCGTCAATCCTTCACGACGATTTCGCC
>SSSX01000819.1 GCA_015657735.1 Zoogloeaceae bacterium | reverse complement strand
GGCGTAGCCGAGTTGCATCCAGCAGACGGGTTGGTCGGTGTGGCCGTATTCACCCACGTGGACCTCGGCCTCGTAGGAGTTGTCCCAGAGGAACTCGCCGTAGAACCTGCCGGCCTCGACGTCCATCTCGAGACTGACCGGCGTGACCAGCACGCTGCCTTCGAGCATGTGCAGCTGAGGGCCGACGACAAAGGTATCGGTGACACACTTGCCGCTGCGGACCTTTTTTGCGAGTTCTGCATCGCGGGCGCCGGAAGCGTAGCCCATGCGGGTCAGGATGCGGCGGGCCTGGTCGATGCCGAGGGCGTCGATCAGTTCCTTGCGCAAGGCTGCCATCGCCGCCGCATGCATCAGGATCATGCGGTTCTCGTCGAGCCAGATCATGCCTTTTTCGGCACAGAAGCGGACGAGGCTGCGCAGGTCGTTATCCTGCGGATACTGGATGGTGCTCAAGTCATCTCCTCGGTGGTGTCCGCTGCTCGTGATAGTGTTGATGTCCGGCGCACAGCGTCGGGGCAGCGGTGGCTTTCGTTATACCACGCAGGCAGGGAGCGGACCGGAGCGGCTGGTCAGCCCGCAAAAAATGTTTGGATTAGCTTGCGTGATGAGGTCATTAGCGACGATAATACAAAATCTCGAGAAAAATGGCGAGCTTTATATATCGTATAGGATCACCGGAAGAGTGATCGACGCGCCGCCGAGGAGGAGAAATGGCAAACAAACACCGGGTCCACATCGAAAATACCGGCGAAGACTATCTCTGCGCTGAAGACGAAAACCTGCTGCGCGGCATGGAAATGCTCGGCCGCCGCGGCATTCCGGTAGGCTGTCGGGGTGGCGGCTGCGGGGTGTGCAAGGTGCGCATCACGTCGGGCGAGTACCTGGCGCGCAAAATGAGCAAATCCTGCGTTTCCGATGAAGAGTTGGCCGCCGGAATCGTGCTGGCCTGCCGGGTCTTTCCCCGTAGCGAGCTGTCGCTGACGGTGCTTGGCAAGATGGTCAAGGCGGTGTGCAACGGCATCCCCGGCCAGGAGCGGCAGACCGCCTGCACCGATTAGCGCAGATTTTTCAGTTTCAGTTCCGCAACCAGGAGCACCACACCGGCAGAACCCTCCCTCCTGCCGGGCTCCCTGGTTTTTATGGACGTCACGCAACGTGACGGCCATTTTTTTTGGCTATGTCACCGTTGCCTGTGGAAAGACCCCGACGGCGGCGAGGAGCATTTTCCCTGGCGTATCGAGGCGGTGCGTGTCGAGAGCCCGACGCCAGCCGAGATAGTTCGTCAGGTAGTGGGTGGCGACACCGTGAAAGCGT
>SSSX01000818.1 GCA_015657735.1 Zoogloeaceae bacterium | reverse complement strand
TCTACACCGGCTCACAGCGGATTGCCGATATCCTGCCCATCCCGAAACGACGCAAACTGCGACTGGCGAACGGCAACGAATCGGACATCCAACGCGCCGGCCGACGTGTCGGCGAAATGATTGGGGTAATCTCCGTCATCACGGGGAAAAACCAGCTGCTGGTCGAATACGATTTGAGGAAAACCATCCTCTCCCAAATCGAAGCGGTGGCCACCGCCGAGAGCTTGCGGTTTAAAGATGGGTTCCATGGCTTCAGACGACGCCTTTGGAAACTGGCGGAAGCCAACGAGTTGGAAAATGCCGCCCACCCCGGACCCGGAGCCTGCTGTAACCGGCCTCCCGTCAGGTTGCGCTGACCGAACCCACGAAACGACGGCATCTACCTTTTCCGGACATCTGTCGAATTCCATGCACCGAGTGCTGCGGGCCAATGCCTGCGATGCGACTACCGGCTGCATTGACGCGTCGCGAAAGCCCAGATTTATCATGACATTTCGCCAGCTGTTTTGTAATTCGATGGTTATGTTGTCGACAGTCGCCGGGTCGCACACTGGATACATCATTACAAGCAGAGGAGAAGATCATGCGTATCGCACTCGCTCCAATTCTTGCCGGGATTGCCTTTCTGACCCTAACGGCATGCACCTCGGTGCCGTCGGTCGGTGAAATTCCGGCGAGCATTGCCAATGCCACCACAGCCGCCGAGCACCAGCGAATAGCTGCCTATTTCGCGGAGAAAGCGGCCAGCTACGATGCCGAAGCGGTTTGGCACGAGAAAATGGCACTCTCCTATGCCAGTCGCCCGAAGGGCGATCTGGCGGCGATGCAGTCTCACTGCCGCTCACTGCAGGCGCAGTTCACCAATGCCGCCAAGGATGCGCGCACCCTGGAACAGGCACACCGCCAATTGGCCGGCAACTCCGGCAAATAGATGCGGTCACGGCAGGCAAGCCGTTGCCCGAAACGTTCGCGTCGCGTAATCCGAAATGAATAGCGCGCCGCCACTCTCGACAGCCACAAGGGTATCGCCCACAAATTGCCGAAGGAATACAAGGAAAAAGGCGAGGACTGACGAGTAATCGCCCTTTTGATTGAGTCAAACCAAAGTTCAAGGAGATTTTAATGGCTATCGATTCCATTAGCCGCAATACCATCACCAGCGCTACGCGCCAGCCCGTCGAGAGTCCACTAACCCAAGAGCTAAAACAAGCCGAACGCCAGGATGTCAGGGCGCAAGAAGTCTCACAGCGCCAATCTGAGGAAGCGTTACCGCCGGTAGTGAATGTTCAGGGCCAAACCACTGGGACGCTGATCAACATCGTCGCCTAAGTTGAGGAGCGTGTTTGGGTGAAGAACACTTGGGCCGACAGTTTGACCAAACACGGTTCCCGCCCGCTATGTTGTTGCACCTGACATTTGAATGACAAACTTGTAACCGCGGGGTTATGTATGCGTCAGTCTCACCACCGCATACTGCAGTTATTCACTATCCTGGATAAAGGAAGAAAAAATGCTGGAAGCTGCTGATCGATTGAAAAGCCAGTGTCAGTCACAACTTGAACTGACCTTGAATCTTGGCAATTTAGGGCTGGGATGCTGCGAGCGCCTAACGGAAATCAATGGACAGTTTGCCCGAGCACTCCTGACTCAGGCCGGAACGGATAGCCAGTCGTGGCTGCGGGGTGATGCGAGCGGTTTCATGGTGGGAACGGGGCGGACCGTCCTGGATCATTGGGCTTCGATGCTCGCCTGTTGCACTGATTTTCAGCGGCAGGTATTGACCGGTTTGGCAAAGAAATGACCTCTTGTTCGGTGGTGGGGCGTAACTCCGGCACCCAACGGTCAGGCAAGCACTAGCCGGCCCGCAGTCGAGTTCGCGCGCATCAGCAAGTAAAGCCCCAATGCCGCGGATCGACGCCATCGCCAATTCTCCACCCCTTCAGCCGCCGGTCGATGGCGGTCATGCCAATCACGGCGCCACGGCGGGAGCCTCTTTTGCCGATGCGCTTTCGCAAGCCATCGGCCAAACTGGCGCGGCAGCACCGCATGGCAAGCATGGTGGTGGCACTACCGGCAATAGCCAGCATGGCGGGCATGGTGGCGGCTTGACTTCGTCCAGCAGCGAGCCGCACCCGCAGCATGTTCCCTTGTCCAGCCAGGCACAGGGCGGAAAAGAACATAGCGTTCAGGAAATGGCCCTTGGAGTGCGCGCCTACCGCCAGCAGGTGATTGCCTCCAATATCGCCAACGCCGATACCCCCGGCTACAAGGCGGTGGACATCGATGTCGAGGAAGCCATGCGTATCGCCCGATTGGCATCCCAAGTGTCGCCGACAATGCTGGCGACGACCAGCAGCGGCCACATTTCCGGGATGGCTGTTTCCGCCCAGCCGCCTTATGCCCTCAAGTACCAGGTGCCGAGCCAGGATAGCGCGGACGGCAACACGGTTGATATGGATGTCGAGCGCACCAAGTTTTCCGATAACTCGATCATGTACCAGTTTTCGGTCGATCGGGTTAGCGGCCATTTCAAGATGCTGATGGAGTTGTATCAGTCCTTGAAATAAATGACATCGTCTTTCCATGGAACTTCACAAACCTCTTGAACATGGTGATCGCTGCACCTGTCGTATGCTCGCCGCGGCCGTCGGTTGCAATCCAAAGACATTGACTTATAACTATTGCCGAACTGTGCTGCAAAAACGTTGGTTTGTGGAGTGCAATCACGGTTGCTGCAATGAGCAGAAAACCGTCGCGCCCCGTGATGCATGGCACGATCTTGGGCCCATCGACCCGATCAAGGCTATCCTGATCATCAACGAGTGATCGATC
>SSSX01000817.1 GCA_015657735.1 Zoogloeaceae bacterium | reverse complement strand
TCCACCCGCCCGGCTGCCGCCACGACGGCCGCGGCGGCCTGCGGGTCGATCAGCGATTCGGTGCTGGCGACGACCGTGGCGCCGTGGGCGGCCAGGACTTCGCACAATACCGGCCCCATGAAGGCGTCGGCCTGGGTGACGAGGATGCGTTTGTCGGCAAGAAGGGGTTCAGCCATGGAAATCTCCCGATGATGGCGGATGCGGTGGGGCAACACGGCTGCATCCTATCCCGGGCGCAGCCGCCGGTGAAAAACAGACGGGCCGCAATCGCGGCCCGTCCTGACGCATTCCGCTGCCCGATTTGGGTACCGGCAATCAGCCCTTCGCCTTGTCGGCCTCGGGCTTGGCCTCTTCGGGCTTCGGCGTCGGCGGATGGAATTCCTCCGGCGTCGCGCCCTCCTTCGGTGCGCCGATGGCCTGTTCGACTTCCGGCAGCTGGTGGGCGATGCCCTTGTGGCAGTCGATGCAGGTCTTGCCTTCGTTCAGGCCGGTCTGGTGCATCTTCGACGAACGACGCCCCTGCTCGGCGTAGTCGAAGCTGTCGAAGTTGTGGCAGTTGCGGCATTCGCGGGAGTCGGTCTTCTTCATCCGCTCCCATTCATGCTTGGCCAGTTCGAGGCGCTTGGCGTTGAACTTCTCGGGCGTGTCGATCGTGCCGAGGATCTTGTGCAGCACTTCGTTCGACGCCTGGATCTTGCGGATGATCTTCGGCACCCACTCCTTCGGCACGTGGCAGTCCGGGCAGGTGGCCCGCACGCCGGAACGGTTGGAGGCGTGCACGGTGGTGCGGTACTCCTGATACACGTTGTCCTTCATCTCGTGGCAGGAGATGCAGAACGCCTCGCGGTTGGTCCACTCCATCGCCGTGTTGAAGGCGCCCCAGAACAGGATGCCGGCGATGAACAGCATCGCCGCGAAACCCCACCCGAGCGCCCGGAGGCGGCCCAAGAAGCCTTTGTTGTTGGTATTCATCATCAAACTCCCTGGTTCGGCCGGTCAGCGCATGCCGGTGCCGGGCTTGAAGGTGTTGCCGACCAGCGGCTTGGCGTCGCTCTGCGGCACGTGGCACTGGTTGCAGAAGTAACGGCGCGGCGACACGCTGGACAGCTCCTCGCCTTCGCGGGTCTTGAAGTGGGTCACCGAAATCTTGGTGGCGCCGGTTTCCTTGGCGCGAGCCCAGGCGTGGCAGTCGAGGCACTTGTTGAAGTTCTTGGTGATGTTGTAGCCCTTGATCGTGTGCGGGATCAGCGGCGGCTGCTGGACGAAATCGCGCGGCAGCGGCGGCTGGTCGCGGCCGTAGCGGGTGCCGTCGCCTTCGGGATCGCTGGCCTGGATGTCGGCGCCGCGCAGGCTTTGCAGCTTGACCGGGGCTTCGGTGGCGGCCACGGCGGTGGCGGGAGCGAGGAAGGTCTGGGCAAGGGCCATCGACAGGGTCATGGCCAGTGCGGTGGCCCGCAGGCGGGCGGAATTGAAGGTCGGCTTGTTCATCACTCGCTCCTTTGGTCGAACCTATGGGTCATTTTGAAAACCTGTTTGTCGCACACATCGATGCAGCGGCCGCAGGTGGTGCAGTCTGAGGCCAGGATAAGGGGGCTCTCCTGCCCGACCTTCTTGAGGGCCGGACGGATCACCTGGGGTTCGGGGCACACCGCAAAGCAGTCCATGCAGTCGTCGCAGGCCTTGCGGTTGGGGGCGGCGACGCGCAGCAGCGCCTTCTTGCCGAGCAGGCCGTAGAAGGCGCCCATCGGACACAGATGGCCGCACCAGCCGCGACTGGCCACCAGCAGATCGTAGAAAAAGATGCCGGCGATGACGGCCAGCCCGCCGCCCATGCCGAAGATCAGGCCGCGGTGCAGCAGCGACACCGGATTGACCCATTCCCAGGCCAGCGTGCCGGTCGCCGCGGCGGCCAGCAGGATACCGCCAAGCAGCCAGTAGCGGGTGTCGGCGTCCGGCGCGCGGCCGGTCTTGATGCCGAGGCGGCGGCGCGACCAGGCGGCGGCATCGGTGACGACATTGACCGGACACACCCAGCTGCAGAATACCCGCCCGCCGATCAGCAGGTAGAAGGCCAGCACGATGGCGGCGCCGATCAGCGCCGCCGAGTACGGCAGGTGGCCGGTGGCCAGGGTTTGCAGGACCAGCAGCGGATCGGTCAGCGGCAGCACGCCGAGCGTCAGCGACGACGACAGATTGCCCTTGGCGATCCACACGCCGAACCACGGGCCGGCCAGGAAGGCCAGCAGGATCAGCGTCTGGCTCGCCCGGCGCAGGATCAGCCAGCGCTGGCGCTGCCACAGGCTGCGGGCCGGGGCGCCGGCGTCGTTCTTGAGGGGAAGGCTCGAGCTGGTCATGGCTCAGGGCTTCCAGCGGGAATCGAGGCCGGGCGGCACGGCCGGCTTCTTCGGAACGGGCGGCGGCGCGACCGGCGCGGCGGCCGTCGGGGCCGGCCCCGACGGGGCGACAACGGCTTCGGTGGCGCTGCGGCCGGCGGTCGGACCGTCGAAGCCGCGCACCGGCAATTCGACCTGCTCGCCGATCAGCGATCCGCCATGACGGGCCTTTTCTTCCCAGCCTTTGCGGTAGTGCGCCGGCAGCGCGCCCTGGGCAAGCTGGCGCGGGAAGACCTTGATCGCGGCGACCGGCAGCACGCACGATTTCTCGCATTTGCCGCAACCGGTGCAGGCATCGGAATGCACGGTCGGCAGCAGCATCGCGTGGCGGTCGGAACGCGGGTTGTGCTGGGTTTCGAGGGTGATCGCCTTGTCGATGACCGGGCACACCCGGTAGCAGACGTCGCAGCGCAGGCCGAGGAAGTTCAGGCAGCTCTCGTGGTCGACCAGCGCCGCGAGGCCCATGCGGGCCTTGTTGATGTCGGTCAGCTGGCGGTCGAGGGCGCCGGTCGGACAGGCCTTGACGCACGGGATGTCCTCGCACATCTCGCAGGCCACCTGGCGCGCCGTGAAATAGGGCGTGCCGGTGGCAACCGGATCGCCCAGATCGGAAAGCTTGAGGGTGTCGTAGGGGCAGTCACGCACGCACAGACCGCAGCGCACGCAGGCGCCGAGGAAATCGGCTTCCGGCAACGCGCCGGGCGGACGCAGGGCCTGGGCCGGCAGCGCCGCCGCACTCTTCGAGTACAGCCCCGCGCCGAGCGCCAGCAGGCAGCCGCCGCCGGCAGCGGCAGCAACGCTGTTGATGAACTTGCGCCGCGCCGCCGAGGCCGGGGTATCGGCTTCGACAGGCTTGCGGGCGGGCTTCTTGCCGGTGTCCACGATCAGTCCAGGGTTCGAATGCGGCAGGCCGGCAGAGTCGCGGGAGCGGATCGATCCGCCCCCTGCCGGCGGATCAACGCAGGCGCGTCGATCCCGGCCGGCGGGCGAGCGGACCCGCCCCTACCCTTGCCACAGCCCGCCATGCGCTCAGGCGCGCAGCACCTTGACCGCACACTTCTTGAAGTCGGTCTGCTTCGAGATCGGGCAGGTGGCGTCCAACGTGAGCTTGTTCACCAGTTTCGATTCGTCGAAGAAGGGCACGAAGATCAGGCCGACCGGCGGCTTGTTGCGGCCCTTGGTCTCGATGCGGGCCGTCATCTCGCCGCGGCGGGACTGGACCTTGACCACCATGCCGCGCTGCAGGCCGCGCTTCTTGGCGTCGTCCGGGTGCATGAAGACCTGGGCTTCGGGCACCGCCTTGTGCAGCTCGGGCACGCGACGGGTCATGCTGCCGGTGTGCCAGTGCTCCAGCACGCGGCCGGTGCACAGCCACAGGTCGAACTCGGCATCGGGCTTTTCCGGGGGATCCTGGTAGGGCAGCGCGAAGATGACGGCCTTGCCATCCTTGTGGCCGTAGAACTTCACACCCTCGCCGGCCTTCACGTACGGATCGTAGCCTTCGCGGTAGCGCCACAGGGTTTCCTTGCCGTCGACGACCGGCCAGCGCAGGCCGCGGGCCTTGTGATACACGTCGAAGTTGGCCAGGTCGTGACCGTGGCCGCGGCCGAACTGTGCGTATTCCTCGAACAGCCCCTTCTGCACGTAGAAGCCGAAGGCTTCGGCCTCGTCGTTGGTGTAGTTCTTGATGGCATGTTCGTTCACCTTCTGCACGTCGGCCTTCGGGAACTTGTTCACCACCTTGTTGGCGTAGAGCACGTCATACATGGTCTTGCCCTTGTATTCCGGCTTCTTGGCGAGCAGTTCGGCGGGCCACACTTCTTCCATCTTGAAGCGCTTGGAGAACTCCATGAACTGCCACAGGTCGGACTTCGCCTCGCCCGGCGCCTTGACCTGCTGGCGCCATACCTGGGTGCGTCGCTCGGCGTTGCCGAAGGCGCCTTCCTTCTCGGTCCACATGGCGGCCGGCAGGATCAGGTCGGCGGCCAGCGCCGAAACGGTCGGGTACACATCCGACACCACCACGAAGGCCGCCGGGTTACGCCAGCCCGGGTAGATTTCCTGGTTGACGTTGGGACCGGCCTGCATGTTGTTGGTGGTGCTGGTCCAGTAGCACTTGAGCTTGCTGTCCTTCAGCGCGCGGCTCTGGGCCACGGCGTGGAGACCGATCTTGTCGGGGATGGTGCCGTCCGGCAGCTGCCAGATTTCCTCGGCGTGATGGCGGTGCTCCGGGTTGGTCACCAGCATGTCGGCCGGCAGGCGGTGGGCGAAGGTGCCCACTTCGCGGGCGGTGCCGCAGGCCGAGGGCTGGCCGGTGAGGGAGAACGGGCCGGAACCCGGCGTGGAAATCTTGCCCACCAGCAGGTGGACGTTGTAGATCATGTTGTTCACCCAGGTGCCGCGGGTGTGCTGGTTGAAACCCATGGTCCAGAAGCTGACGACCTTCTTCTTCGGGTCGGCGTAGAGTTCGGCGAGCTTCTGCAGGCGCTCCTTGGGCACGCCGGAGAGCTTCGCGGTGTAGTCGAGGGTGTAGGTCGACACGAACTTCTTGAAGTCTTCGAAGGTAGCCGGCTTGGCATCGCTCGGGTTGTTCTTGGGCTTGCCGTCGGCACCGGGGTAGCCGTTGAACTTGGCGTCCTTCTCGAGCGGATTGTTGGGACGCAGGCCAAAGCCGATGTCGGTTTCGCCCGTCTTGAAATTCACGTGGGCCTTGACGAAGTCCTGATCGACCTTGCCCGACTGGATGATGTGGTTGCAGATGTAGTTGAGGATCGCCAGGTCGGTGTTCGGCACGAAGACCATGCCGTTGTCGGCCAGCTCGAAGCTGCGGTGCTCGAAGGTGGACAGCACGTGCACCTGCACGTCGGTCTTGGTGAGGCGGCGGTCGGTGATGCGGGTCCACAGGATCGGGTGCATCTCGGCCATGTTGGAGCCCCACAGCACGAAGGCGTCGGCCTGCTCGATGTCGTCGTAGCAGC
>SSSX01000816.1 GCA_015657735.1 Zoogloeaceae bacterium | reverse complement strand
CGGGTGGACGTGATCTACTCGGTGCTCAACCGGATCGGCATCGTGCCGCTGGCGGTCTTTGCGCTACTGGCGCCGGGCTTCATCGAGCTGGAAAGCTGGCTGCGCTTCCACGACATCATCCCCCGCCAACTCGAAGACTGGCTGCCGGGCCTCGACGCCCACCCGCTGGCAAGTTTCCTGGTTTACCTGATCATCCTCGACTTCGCCGAATACTGGCGGCACCGCCTGTCCCACACCTTCCGCTGGTGGTGGGCGCTACACGGCATCCACCACTCCCAGCGCCAGATGTCGTTCTGGACCGACTCCCGCAACCATCTGCTCGACGACCTGATCGCCGGCTTGTGGTTTGCCTGCCTGTCGCTGCTGATCGGCGTACCGCCCGGGCAGTTCATCGGCCTGCTGATTGCCCTGCGGCTGGTCGAGAATTTTTCCCACACCAACACGCGCCTGGATTTCGGCCCGATCGGCGACTATCTGATCGTCGGACCGCGCTACCACCGCTGGCACCACGCCCTGGATCTGCCGTCCAACCCGCGTTTCCGTCACGGCTGCAACTTTGCGATCCTGCTGCCGGTGTGGGACATCCTGTTCGGTACGCTCCACCTCGAGCAGCGCCTGCCGCCGACCGGCATCCACGAAAGCAGCGCGGTCGAAATCGCCGCCCGCGACAATTTCTGGGCTCAGCAGAAGCTCGGGCTCGTGATGTTCTGGAAAGCGCTGACGACGCGCTCGCGAAATTCGCCGTCAGCCTGAGGCGCGCAGCGCCGCGCAGACCGTGCAGGCCGGATCGCGCCCGAGGCGGATCGTCCGCCACTCCATTGCCAGCGCATCGAGCAGCAGCAGGCGCCCGGTCAGGGTTTCGCCGCAACCGGCGAGCAGCTTGAGCGCCTCCGCGGCCTGCACCGCACCGACGATGCCGGTAATCGGCGCGAACACCCCCATCACCGCGCAGCGCACCTCCTCCACATCCTCCCCTTCCGGAAAGAGGCAGTGATAGCACGGGCTGTCGGACAGGCGCAGGTCGAAGACCGACACCTGCCCGTCGAAGCGCACCGCCGCGCCTGACACCAGCGGCTTGCGATGCACCACGCAGGCGCGGTTGATCGCGTGCCGCGTCGCGAAGTTGTCGGAGCAATCCAGCACCACGTCGGCGGCCGCGATCTGCTCGTCCAGCTCGGCGCCTTCGAGTCGGCGCGCCAGGGGAATCACACGGGTTTCGGGGTTGAGGCGGGCCAGCGCCTCAACGCCCGAATCGACCTTGAGACGTCCGACGCTAGCCTGGCTATGGAGAATCTGGCGCTGCAGATTGGTGAGGTCCACCGTGTCGCCGTCGGCCAGCACCAGCGTTCCGACGCCCGCCGCCGCCAGATACATTGCCGCCGGCGACCCCAGGCCGCCGGCCCCGACCACCAGCACCCGCGCGGCGACAATGGCGTCCTGCCCCTCGATACCGATCTGGGGCAGCAGGATATGGCGCGAATAGCGCAACAACTGGTCGTCGTTCATGGCGATCTGGAGATGGGCGGAAGCCGGAACCGGAAAGCACGCCCGGAGCGGGCGCGGACCTACTTGTATTCGCGCAGGTCGATTGGCGTATCGTCGTGATCGCCGTGGGGATGATGCGCGTAGGCCTGGATGTACACTTCGTGCGACTGCTTGATGAGCCGCTCCGGCGACTTCAGGTTGTGCACCTGGGTGTCCTCGACGTAGTAGATCAGCGCGCGGTGCAGGCGGATCAGGAGCGTGCGTTCGAGGTGGAAGCCGGCCCCCACCAGCGCTTCGTCGAGCAGTTGCAGCGTAAAGTCGAGCACGTTGTAGTGCACGACCAGCGTCAGTTCATCGCGCCCCTGTTCGACCTGCACGCCGCGCAGGGCAGCCAGCGAACGCCGGGCCTGCTCGATCTGGCCGGGGGGGAAATCCTTGAAACGGATCTCGCGCGTCTTGAAGATGCCGCTCCCCGCGTGGTGCGACGCCTGGTCGTGCTTGCGTCCGGCCAGCTTGTAAGCAGTCTCGCGTCGCATGTCGTCCCCGGCCTGTTGGTGATTTACTTGCCGCTATTCTGGAGGATTTGCAGGCCCTTGAGCAAATTCACGGCCTGGGCAAGCTGGTAGTCGTCCTTGCCGGCGATCTCGAACGGCGGCTTCATCTCATCGGCCTCATCCTTCGACTTGTCCTTGTCCTTCTCCCTGCCCTTCGGCGCGGCGTCCTTCTTCGGCACCGCCGGAACCGGCTCGGCCAGCCTGGGCGCTTCGGGCTCCTTGCCGTTGCCGAGGTGGCGGTCCAGATCGGCCTCGCGCAGCCGGTCGCGGGATGCGCCGCCCGGCGTTTCCTCGACGACGATGTCCGGCACGATGCCCTTGGCCTGGATCGAGCGGCCGTT
>SSSX01000132.1 GCA_015657735.1 Zoogloeaceae bacterium | reverse complement strand
GCATCTACAACGCCGAACGGCCCCATCTGTCCTTAAAATACAAAACGCCCGATGAAGTCCATCGGGCGTCTTAAATCTCAAGCTGATCGGCGAAACGGCACGCCGAAGGCTGTCAAGCTATAGCAGGACGGGACAGGGTTCGGCTGGCCTGCCATTTGGCCCGCCACGCCAGGTAGGGCGTCCCGGCACGTCGTCGTCCCAGCCGGAGATTGCTTCTCGCCGCCCGGTCAAGGAATGGGGGCTTGGGCGGGGCGTCGAATGAAGCGCCGGGACTGAACCGGGGCGCCAGCGCCCCGGCGTGAGGTCGATCAGATCCTGAAGCGGGCGATGCTGGCCCGGAGCTGTTCCGACAGATGTTCCATGCCCTGGGCGGTGGCTGCGGTGGTTTGGGCCTGTTGGTGGTTCTGCTCGGCCTGCGAGGCGATCCGTTCCACATTGCGCGAGATTTCCTGGTTGGCCAGCGTCTGTTCGCGCAGCGCGTCGGAGATGCCGACCACGGCCGTGCTGACGTCGTCCGCTCCGCCTTTGATCTCCTGGATCCGGTGGCTGGCCTCGTTGGCGAGGGCCACGCCTTCCTGGACCTGATTCTCGCCGGTCTGCATGCTGTCCACGGCGTGCGCCGCGCCGCGCTGGATGCGGTCGACCATCACGGTGATTTCCTGCGTGGAATGCGTCGTGCGTTCGGCAAGTTTCCGGACCTCGTCGGCGACCACCGCGAAGCCCCGTCCGGCCTCGCCCGCACGGGCCGCCTCGATGGCGGCGTTGAGGGCCAGCAGGTTGGTTTGATCGGCGATCTCGCGGATCACCTGCACGAAATGGGAAATCTGCTGCAGTTCGTCGCCGAGATGCGTCACGGCCGAACTGGAATGCCCGACGGTCTGCGCAATCCGTGTCATGCCGTCGACCGCCCGGCCGATCACCGCGATGCCGTTGTCCGACAGCAGACCCGAGTGCGTGGCCATTTCGCGGCAGGATTCCGCGTGGATGGCCACCTGATGGACGCTGGCGGTCAGTTCCTCGAGGGTCGCGGCCATCGCGTTGGCGGCATCGCTCTGTTCGCCGGAGCCGCGGGCAACGACCTCGGAAGCCTGGGCGAGCTGATGGGAATTGCTGGCCAGATGGCTGACGCCGACGTCGATTTCGCTGACCATCTCGCGCAGGTGCCGCGACATGCCGTCCAGCGAGGTGAGCAGAACGCCGACTTCGTCGGCGGTTTTCGCCGAGATCTGCTGGGTCAGATCGCCGTCGGCGACCTTCCGTGTGACCTGAACGGCTTCGGCCAGCGGGCGGCTGACCCACCGGTGCGTGGTCCACATGATGGCCCCGGCAAGGACGACGACGATGACCAGGCCGGTGGCGACGAGAATCCAGCGGACCGCCACCATCTCGTGGCTGAGGTCGTCGACATACGCGCCGGTGCCGACGGCCCAGCCCCACTTGTCGAAGGGCGCCACCACGCTGATTTTCTCGCGGGGCGTGGTTTCGCCGAGCTCGTTGTTCTGCCACCAGTAGCGCAACTCGCCGGATTTGATCTCCAGCAGCCGCCGAACGACCTCGGTGCCGTTCTTGTCCTTGGTGCCGATGATGTTCTTGCCTTCGACGGCCGGATGGATCACCGCGAGGCCCGGCTCCTTGACGGCATCGAGGACGAAGGGGTAGCCATGCTCGCCGACCTTGACGGCGAGCACGCGGGCTTTCAGGGCCTTCAGGCCATCGGTGAAGTCCAGACCGATGAAGGACGCGGCAATGGTCCGCCCCGCCGGGTCGCGGATCGGCATGTAGTGCGCCATGTAGTCGCGCCCGAAAAGGGTTGCCGGCCCGGTGAAGGACTGCCCCGCCAGCAGCTTGCCGTAGGCGGGATGCGTGTTGTCGAGGGCGGTGCCGACGACCCGCTGCCCCTGCGGATTTCGCAGCGAGGTGGCGACGCGGTAGAAATCGTTGCCCTGCCGCACGAACAGCGTGGCGACGCCGCCGGTCGAGCCCGAGAACCGGTCGGTGAGCGTGAAGTTGTTGTTCTGCACGATGTCGCCGACGCGCAGCGTCGGCAGCTGCTGGTCGCCGGTCTGGACCGGATGGGCGGGGTCAACCGCGAGATTGTTCAGAAACGTGGCCTGGAATGTCGCCCCGAGCATCTCGGCGGATCGCTCGAGGACGTTCGCGTAGGCTTCGACCATGTCCAGAACCTGCTGATTGGTCTGCTTCAATCCCTCGATACCGCGCTCTTCCAGGCGTTTGCCGAGCCAGTTGTTGAGGGTCAGGCCGGCGACGAGAAAGGTTGCCGTTACGGTGATCAGCAGAATCAGGTTGAGTTTCGTCGAGATACTTCGGGGACGGCCGGCAAAACCGGCGCCAGCCTGAAAGGGCGCGGGTGTTTTCATTGTTGTTCTCTCCGGGTGGACCTGAACGGTGCTTCAGGGTGTTGAGTGCCGAATGCGGCAACCGGGGATGAAGCCGTGCGGCATCATCCGGCTGCGGTGCCATGGACGGGCGATTTTTTTCTTACGGCATACGGGCGGAATTCTTGACAGGTGCCCGCGCCGCGGTGCGTCGTGCCGACCAGCGGCCGGGGAGGGATAATCGACTTCCGGGAGGGGGCAGGTATGGGCAGGGAGCGGACGGGAAGGATTCTGATTGCCCACTACTCGCGCAGCGGGCATACGGCGCGGCTCGCCGATGCGCTGGCGCGGGAGCTGGCGGCGCGGGGCTTCGAGGTGGCGCGGGAGGAGATCCGGGTGGTCCGCGACTGGAACAAGTGGCTGCTTCCGCTGCCGCTTCTGCCGCTGCTGCCTTTCCTGCCGCTGTATCTGCTTTCAGGCGCCTTCCGGCGCCTGTGGCACCGGCACTTTCATCAGCCCGAGCAGGCGATCCGGGCACTGCGCCATTCGGATGTTGCCGGCTTCGACCACGTCCTGATCGGCACGCCCAAGTGGCTTTACCTGTCGTTTCCGGTGGCGCGCTGGCTGACGCTCGTGCGCGGGCTCGACGGCCGGCGGGTGTCGGCTTTCGCGACTTTCTGCGGTCCGCCGCTGCAGGTGTTCGAGCTGGAGATGCTGTTCGTCCCCTTGGACGCCAGGCTGCGCGCGCGGGGCGCCGAGGTGGGCGACCATCTGGCGATATCGAGCGACTATCACCCGTACTTCTTTTTCGGCGAGATGGAGGCCTTGTTCCGCTGGCTGTCGCGCCGGGTGTTCGGGCGCCCGCTGACCGATTTCACGCTCGACGGCGAGGTCGGCCGGGCGGCGCTGACGGCATTCTGCGACCGGCTGGCCGGCGGCGGCGACTGACAGACACGCCGCCGCGGCCGGGCGCGTCAGCGCAGGCCGGCGTCCTTCGGGGCGCTGGCGCGTTCGCGCAGCGCCAGCTGGGTGCGCGCGGCGGCGAGTTCGGCCTCGTCGCCGACGATGCGCGCGGCTTCGGTGAGCAGCACGTCCTTGCTGTCCTTGCGGGCTTTTTCGGCGGCGAGGTCGGCGGCAAGGCTGCGCTCGCCCGACTGCAGGCCGTCGTCCTGCAGTGCAGCGATCCGGCCGCTGCTCTTTTCGCGGGCCTTGAGGCGGGCTTCCTGACGTTCCTTCTCCTTGCGCCTTTCGGTTTCGTTGAGCGACAGCAGCCGGGTTTCGCGGATGCGCTTGAACTCGGCGACGTCGTCGAGCAGTTGCAGGAAATCCTTGTCCCTGGCGACGCGGGTGTCGTGGCGGCGCTGCAGGTCGGCGACGCGCGGGCCGAGTTCGCCGGCCGGGCGGAATTCGGCGGCCTTGATCTGGATCCACGGCAGCGCGTTGTCGTAGCTGGATTCGCCGTAGCTGTCGCCGTCGGAGACGGACGGGAAGCGGATGTCGGGGGTCACGCCGCGCAGCTGGGTGGTGCCGCCGTTGATGCGGAAGAACTGGGCGACGGTCATCTTCAGGTCGCCGAAACGCGGCTTGTCGTTGCGGGCGACTTCGTCGAGGTTGATCAGCGTCTGGACGGTGCCCTTGCCGAAGCTCGGCTCGCCGATGACCGGCGCGCGGCCGTAATCCTGCAGCGCGGCGGCGAAGATCTCGGAGGCGGAGGCCGAGCCGCGGTTGATCAGCACGGCCATCGGGCCATCCCAGGCGGTGCCGGCGTGCTCGTCCTTCTCGACGCCGATCTGGCCGTCGGGGCGGCGCTGCTGGACGACCGGCCCCTTGTCGATGAACAGGCCGGTGAGTTCGACGGCTTCACGCAGCGAGCCGCCGCCGTTGTTGCGCAGGTCGATCAGGAGGCCATCGACCTTGTCCTTCTTGAGCTCGTCGATCAGCCGGGCGACGTCGCGGCTGGCGCTGCGGTAATCCTTGTCGCCCCGCCGGCGGCCGTCGAAGTCCTCGTAGAAAGCGGGCAGGGTGATGACGCCGATGCGGCGGGCGGTGGCGGCCTCGCCGACCTTGATGATCGATTTCTTGGCGGCCTGTTCCTCGAGCTTGATCTTGTCGCGGACGAGGGAAACCTGTTTGTGCTTGCCGTCCGGGCCGGCGTCGGCGGGCAGCACGTCGAGGACCACGCGGGTGTCCTTGGTGCCGCGGATCAGCTTGACGACTTCGTCCACCCGCGAACCGACCACGTCGGCCACAGGGTTGTCGTCGCCCTGACCGACGCCGACGATGCGGTCGCCGACGGCCAGACGGCCCGAGCGCGCGGCCGGGCCACCGGGCACCAGCTCGCGGATCGTGATGTAGTCGTCACGCTCCTGCAGCACCGCGCCGATGCCGACCAGCGACAGGCGCATCGAGATGTCGAAATCAGCCGAGGCGCTGCGCCCCAGGTAGTTGGTGTGCGGCTCGATGGACATCGCGTAGGCGTTCATGAACACCTGGAAGACGTCTTCGCTGGTATTGCGGGTGGCGCGGGCGAGGTAGTTGTCGTAGCGCTTGGCGAGGGTCTCGCGGATCGACTTGTCGTCCTTGCCGGCCAGCCGCAGGCGCAGCCAGTCGTTCTTGACGCGCTTGCGCCACAGGTCGCGCACCTCGGCTTCGTCGGCCGGCCACGGGGCCTTGTCGCGGGCGTAGGGGTAGCCTTCCTTCTGGCTGAAGTCGAAGCCCTGGCCGAGGAGTTCGCGGGCGTAGGTGAGCCTTTCGGTGACGCGCTGCTCGTAGCGCTGGAACATCGCGAAGGGGGCGCTGAGGTTGCCGCGCAGGATGGCGTCGTCGAGGCGGGTGCGGGCGTCGGCGAAACTGTCGATGTCGGCCTGCGTGAAGAACAGGCGTTCGGGGTCGAGGGCCTTGACGTAGCGGTCGAAGATCTTCTCCGACATCGCGTCGTCGAGGGGCATCGTTTTGTAATGGTAGCGGCCGAGGATCTGGGCGCTCAGGTAGGCGGTCTGGGCCTGGTCGGCGGTGGGGGCCAGGCGGAGCGCCGGCAGGGCTTCCTGCGCAGCGGTCTGCCCGGCGCAGACGACGGCCAGCAAGGTCCAGATGATTCTTTTCTTCACGCGCTTCTCCACCGCAATCAAGGTTGTGCCGGGACGGACGGTACATTCTTCCGGCGTCCAGGTCGACAACACAAATCGCGAAACGTTCGCAGATGGCGGCCGAAGTCGCGGACTTCATGATCGAAGTCATGCCGCCGGCCGTCGGGCTGTCGGCGGGTTAGCTGCGCGGTCCGGGGTTCTGGGGTCGCAGGTTCTGGTCGATGGCCCACACGGCGGCTTCGAGGCGCGAGCGGAACTTCAGCTTCTTCAGCAGGTTCTTGATGTGCACCTTGACCGTGCCTTCGGCGATGTTCAGGTCGCGGGCGATCAGCTTGTTCGACAGGCCGCTGGCGAGGCAGCCGAGGATGTCGCGCTCGCGCTCGGTGAGGGGCGCGAGGCTGCGTTCGGCGGCCTGGGCCTCGTCGCGCAGCGAGCGGGCGAGCAGGCCGTTGAGGCTTTCGCTGATGACGATGCGGCCGCGCAGGGCGTCGACGATGCGGGCGAGCAGTTCCTCGGGTTCCATGTCCTTCAGCAGGTAGCCGTCGGCGCCGGCGCGGATCGCCGCGACCAGGTCGTCGGCGGCGTCGGAGACGGTGAGGATCAGGATGCGTGCGGCGAGGTCGGCCTCGCGCAGTGCGCGCAGGGTGTCGATGCCGTTCATGCCCTTCATGTTGAGGTCGAGCAGGATCAGGTCTGGTTCGAGGGCGCGGGCCAGTTCCAGCCCTTCCTCGCCGCTGGAGGCTTCGCCGATCAGGTGCAGCTGGTCGTTGAGGGCGATCAGCTGGGAGACGCCTTTGCGGAACAGCGGGTGGTCGTCGATGATGATCACCGAGCTGGTGACGGGGTGGGTCATGAAACGCCTCCTTGGGCGGGCGGGGAAGTGTCGTGCAGCGGGGCGTGAGCCGGAAAGTCGAGCCGGACGCGCGTGCCGCCATCGGCCCGCGCCACGACGTCGAGCCGGCCGGCGAGGCTGCCGGCGCGGTCACGCATGATCGCCAGGCCGTAGCGGTGCAGCGGGGGGGCGGCATCGCCGACGCCGAGTCCGTTGTCGTCGACGGTCACCTGCACCTGTCCGGCGCCGTCGCGGACGAGGCTGACCGACACCTCGGTCGCGTGGGCGTGGCGTTCGATGTTCGACAGCGCTTCGCGAATGATCTGCAGGACGTGGATTTCGCGGCCGGGCGCCAGTTCGAGGCCGCCGAGACCGTTGTCGAGGTGGATTCCGAGGCCGGTGCGGCGGCGGAATTCCTGCACCGTGTCGTCGATGGCGGCGTTGAGGCCGCGTCCGTCGATGCGCAGCCGGAAGGTGGTCAGTAGTTCGCGCAGCTGGCGGTAGGCTTCGTTGAGGCCGTCGCGCAGCTCGCCGACGATGTCGGTCACCGGCTCGGGCGGCGGCGTGCGGCGGAGCAGGGTTTGCAGGCGGGTGACCTGGATCTTCAGGTACGACAGCGACTGG
>SSSX01000131.1 GCA_015657735.1 Zoogloeaceae bacterium | reverse complement strand
TGCTGGCCCGCAATGCCGGACGGGTCGTCGGCAAGGCCGAGCTGTCGGAGCAGGGGCTCGGCCGGCCGCTGGCGCGTTTCGACCGCAGCATCGACGTGCATCTGTCGAGCATCCGCCACAAGCTCGGGCCGCGTCCCGACGGCCGCCCGTGGATCGAGACGGTGCGCGGGCTGGGCTATCAGCTGATCCGCGAGTGAGCGGCGGCCGATGAAAACGGGACGCCTGTTCTGGAAGTTCTTCTTCGCCTTCTGGCTGGCCTTGCTGCTGGCCGGCAGCGCGGTCGGCGGCGCGATGTGGTGGCATCAGCAGAGCGAGCGCGAGCGCCTCGAGGCCGAGCGCGATCCGCTGCTGGCCGGCAGTCCGCGGGCGACGGTGGCGGTGTCGGCGGCAGCGGCGGTGCTCGGCCATGGCGGTCTGCCCGCGCTGCGCGGGATGCTCGCCGAGTGGACCGGGGAGCGGGCGCCGCGCCTGTTTGTCGTCGATGAAACCGGCGCCGAGGTTTTCGGTCGCCCGCTTGGTGCCGGCGTGCTGGCCGGAGCGCGGGCGCGGGCCGCCTCCGACGACCCGCGCCGCGCGGCCCGGCTCGTCACCGCGCCGGACGGGCAGCGCTTCGTGCTGTTCGTGCCGGCCGAGCGCAGCGACGGCATGGCGGATTTCCGTCGCGACCGTCCTCCCGTGGTGCCCGGCATGGGCGAGCCGGCGGCGCGCGGCGGTCCGCGCCCGATGTTTGCGCGCCATGGCCCGCCGCCGCCGCCCAGCCCGTGGCCGGCGATCGCCGTCGGACTGGTCGCCAGCGTCGTCTTCAGCGCGCTGCTGGCCTGGTATCTGGCGCGGCCGATCCGCAATCTGCGCTGGGCTTTCGGCGCGGTCGCCGATGGCCATCTCGACACCCGCGTCGGCCCGCTGATGGGGGCCCGCCGCGACGAGATCGCCGATCTCGGCGGCGACTTCGACCGCATGGCGCGGCAGGTCCAGAGCCTCGTCGGCGCCCAGCGTCGCCTGCTTCACGATGTCTCGCACGAACTGCGCTCGCCGCTCGCCCGGCTGCAGGCCGCCATCGGCCTGGTGCGCCAGGACCCGGCCCGACTCGAGGCGACGCTCGAGCGCATCGAGCGCGAGGCCGGGCGTCTCGACGAACTGGTCGGGCAGCTGCTGACGCTGGCGCGGCTTGACGCCGGCACCCGCGACGGCCGCGTCGAGCCCATCGAACTGATGGATCTGGCGGCAGCGATTGCCGACGATGCGGCCTTCGAAGCCCAGGCCCGTGGCCGTGCGCTGGATTTCAACGGGCAGGGCGAGGCGGAGGCGGTCGGGCATGTCGAACTGCTCCAGCGCGCGTTCGAAAACGTGATCCGCAACGCGGTCAAATATACCGCCGAGGGAACGCGGGTCGACGTGACGGCGGCGGTCGCCGACGGGGTGTTCACGCTGCGCGTGGCCGACCGCGGCCCCGGCGTGCCGGCGGCCGACCTGGAGGCGATCTTCGAGCCTTTCTACCGCAGCAGCAACGGGCAGGCCGCCGGCGGCTTCGGCCTCGGGCTGGCGATCGCCCGCCGCGCGATGGCGGCTCACGGCGGCACCATCCGGGCCGTGAATCGCGCCGGTGGCGGGCTGGTGGTCGAGGTCACGCTGCCACTGGCTGCTGCAATGCAAAAATAAGCCGCCGGGGCATAGGCGCGGCTTTCGCCAAGCTGTTAGAATGCGCCCCGTGGCGGGTCTCCCCGCATTGCAGCGCGGTGAACCTGGTCAGGGCCGGAAGGCAGCAGCCACAGCCGTTCCCTGCAAGTGCCGGGGGTCAGGCTCGCCACCCCGATTTCAGCAAAAGGGGCGTCCGACGGGCGCCCTTTTTTTGCGTGTTT
>SSSX01000815.1 GCA_015657735.1 Zoogloeaceae bacterium | reverse complement strand
GTGGAGCGGCATCGTCAAGAACCGCCGCAAGAACGGCGACTTCTACTGGGTCCGCGCCACCGCCACCCCGCTGGCCGACGGCAGCGGCTACATGTCGGTGCGCATCCAGGCCCGCCGCGACGAGATCGCCGCCGCCGACGCGCTCTATGCCCGCATGCGCCGCGACCCCGGCCTGCGCCTCGACGAAGGCCGTCCCAGCCCGGCGGGCCTCGTCGTGACCGCCCGCAGCATCCTGCCCAGGCTCGGCATCGCCACCCGCATCAACCTGACCGCCGGCCTGCTGGCCGCGCTGTGCCTGACGCTCACCGGCATCGGCATCGGCGATGCCGCGAACACCCGCGACACCCTGAAAAGCCTGAATGCCGAACACGCCGCGACCCTGCAACACCTGAACGCCCTCCGCGCCCGGCATGCGTCCGCCGACCCCGAACTGGGCAACGGGCTGACGCGTGGCACGGCGCTCGCGCAGCAGCAGGCCGACCACGGCCAGGCCGCCTACGACGAGGCCGCCGCCCACGCCGAGGGCCGGTTCAGGCTGTACGTCGCGCTGTGCGCCGTCGGCCTGCTCGGCACCGGCGCCGGCCTGCTCCAGTTCAACCGCCGGCTGCGGCGCTCGATCCAGGCCAGCAGCAGGCTGGCCGGCGCCATCGCCGCCGGCAACCTGCTCGAACCCCTGCCGGCCGCCGGCCACGACGAACTGGGCCGGCTGATCGTCAACATGGCCGTCATGCGCAACAACCTGCACGAACTGATCGCCTCGATCCGCAACGAAGTCACCACGCTGCAGAGCCACGCCAGCAGCCTGACCCAAACCGCCGGCAGCACCCACCGGCTGGCCGAAGGGCAGTCGGAGTCCGCCTCGGCGATGGCGGCGGCGATCGAGCAACTGTCGGTTTCCATCGACCACATCAGCGAACACGCGCGGGAATCGCGCCAGCTCTCCGAAGGCTCCGGCGAACAGGCCCGCAACGGCGCCGAGGTCATCGGCGCCGCCACCGCCGAGATGCACTCCGTCGCCGACTCGGTCAACGTCTCCGCCAACTCGGTGAGAGAGCTGGAAAACCTGTCCGGCGACATCTCGATGATCGTCGGCGTGATCAAGGACATCGCCGACCAGACCAACCTGCTGGCCCTCAACGCCGCCATCGAGGCCGCCCGCGCCGGCGAAACCGGACGCGGCTTCGCGGTGGTCGCCGACGAGGTGCGCAAGCTCGCCGAGCGCACGACCAAATCCACCGCCGAAATCACCACCATGATCGAGCGCGTCCAAAACGCCACCCGCAGCGCGGCCGACGACATGCAACGCGGCGTGTCGCGGGTCGCCTCCGGCGTCCGGCTCGCCAGCGAAGCCGGCGCCACCATCGGCCAGATCCAGGACAGCGCCCAGAAGGTGCTCGGTTCGGTGGCCGGCATCACCCTCGGCCTCGACGAACAATCCAGCGCCGCCCGCGACATCGCCCGGCGGGTCGAGCTGATTGCCAGCACCTCGGAATCCAACGCCGCCAGCGCCGCCGGCCTCACCCGGTCGGCCAACGACCTGCTCGACCTCGCCCACACCCTCGAGGATCT
>SSSX01000814.1 GCA_015657735.1 Zoogloeaceae bacterium | reverse complement strand
GCCCAGCCCTACCTCGACGATCCGAGCCTGGTGCGCAGCATCGTCGCCGACGGCTGCGACAAGGCCCGCAAGCTGGCCGGCGAAACCATGCGCGAAGTCCGCGACGCGATGGGTCTGAGCTACAGCTGATGTCGCCGCGGGTGGCCCCGGTGGTGGATTCATGCCTTGGAATCGGGGAGGCGGCGTGTTAGTCTGCTTGATTGGTGACGGGCGGTGAGTGCCGCCCTCGACCTGGCGCCGCCGGCCGAGTCGCCGGAGGCCGTCGTCGGCCGCATGTATGGTCAGCCGATCTTCGATCTGCCGAAGGATCTCTACATCCCGCCCGATGCGCTGGAAGTGATCCTCGAGGCTTTCGAGGGGCCGCTCGATCTGCTGCTCTACCTGATCCGCAAGGCCAACATCAACGTCCTCGACATTCCGATGGCGCCGCTGACGGCCCAGTACTTGGAATACGTGGAAGCGATGCGGCAGCACAACCTGGAGCTGGCCGCCGATTACCTGCTGATGGCGGCGACGCTGCTGGAGATCAAGTCGCGCATGCTGCTGCCCCGTCCGCCGCGGGCCGACGAAGCCGACGAGCTCGATCCGCGTGCCGAACTGGTGCGTCGCCTGCTCGAATACGAACAGATCAAGATGGCCGCCGCGCGGCTCGACGCACAGCCCCGCGTCGAGCGCGATTTCGAATGGGTCGGCGTGTTCGTTGCCGAGAAGGTCGTCGAGCGGCTGCCGGCGGTGAGTCTCCACGATCTGCAGTTGGCGTGGCTGAAGATCGCCCGCCAGAGCCGCCTGAAGCGGCACCACACGATTCAGCGGGAAGAGCTGTCGGTGCGCGAGCACATGACGCTGATCCTGCGCAAGCTGCGGGACGACACCTTCGTGGTGTTCGAATCGCTGTTCGACCCCGAATTGGGCGTGCCCGGTCTGGTGGTGAGCTTTCTCGCCACCCTCGAACTGGTGAAGGAGCGCCTGGTGGTCGTCACCCAGAACGAGGCCTTTGCGCCGATTTACGTGAAACGTGCCGATGGTGCAGCCGCAATCGACTGATGAGTTCAAGCTGGTGCTGGAAACGGCGTTGCTCGCCGCGCCGTCGCCGCTGGCGGTGAGCGAGCTGCGACGCCTGTTTGCCGACGATCCCGGCCCCGAGCTGGTCCGCCAGCTGCTCGTCGAGCTGGCCGCGGACTGGCAGGGGCGGGGCGTCGAGCTGATCCAGACGGCCGGCGGCTGGCGTTTCCAGACCCGTCTCGAGTACCAGGTTTACCTCGACCGGCTGAAGGACGAGCGACCGCCGAAGTATTCACGCGCCGTTCTCGAAACCCTGGCGATCATCGCCTACCGCCAGCCGGTCACGCGTGGCGACATCGAGGATATCCGCGGCGTGGTGGTGTCGACGAACGTATTGAAAACCCTCGAATCGCGGGGATGGGTGGACGTCATCGG
>SSSX01000813.1 GCA_015657735.1 Zoogloeaceae bacterium | reverse complement strand
GGCGCGCTGATCGGCCTGTCGGGCGGCGTCGATTCGGCGCTGACGCTGGCCATCGCGGTCGACGCGCTCGGCGCCGACAAGGTGCGGGCGGTGATGATGCCGTCGCCCTACACCGCGCAGATGAGCCTCGACGATTCGCGCGAGATGATCCGGCGCATCGGCGTGCGCTACGACGAGATCGCCATCCAACCGGCGATGCAGACCTTCGCCGCGATGCTGGCGCCGCAGTTCGCCGGCCTGCCGGAAGACACGACCGAGGAGAACCTGCAGTCGCGCATCCGCGGCATGATCCTGATGGCGCTGTCCAACAAGACCGGCGCGATCGTGCTGACCACCGGCAACAAGAGCGAAATGGCCACCGGCTACGCCACGCTCTACGGCGACATGGCCGGCGGCTTCGCGGTGATCAAGGATATCTACAAGACCTTCGTCTATCGCCTGTGCGCGTGGCGCAACGCCCAGCCCGGCGGCCCGGTGATTCCCGACAACATCCTGACCCGGCCGCCCTCCGCCGAACTCAAGCCCGACCAGTGCGACCAGGATTCGCTGCCGCCCTACGAGGTGCTCGACGCCATCATCGCCGCCTACATGGAAGAGGACGTGTCGCCGCGGGAGATCGTCGCCCGCGGCTACCCGGAAACCGACGTGTACCGCACCGTCGCCATGCTGCGCCGCAACGAATACAAGCGCCGCCAGGCCCCGCCGGGAGTGCGCGTGACCCAGCGCGGTTTCGGCAAGGACTGGCGCTATCCGATCACCTCCCGCTACCGCGACGCCTGATCAGCGCGCGTCGGGGGTTTCCGGCTAGAATGCCGGATCGTTTCCAGGAGACCGCAGATGAAGAAAATCGAAGCCGTGATCAAGCCTTTCAAGCTCGACGAAGTGCGCGAGGCCCTGTCCGAAGTCGGCATCACCGGCCTGACCGTCACCGAGGTGAAAGGTTTTGGCCGGCAGAAGGGCCACACCGAGCTGTATCGCGGCGCCGAGTACGTCGTCGACTTCCTGCCCAAGATCAAGATCGAGGTGGTCGTCGCCTCCGACGTGGTCGAGCAGGCCGTCGAGGCCATCATCAAGGCGGCCCGCACCGGCAAGATCGGCGACGGCAAGATTTTCGTGATGCCGGTCGAACAGGTGGTCCGCATCCGCACCGGCGAGACCAACGAATCGGCGATCTGATCCGCCCTCCGCCGTCCCCCGAAAAACCCGGCCTTGCCGGGTTTTTTGTCGATGGGGGGGGGCTGTGCGTAAAATGGCGGGTTTTACGCTTTTCCGGAATCACGCCATGGCCTCTACCGTCCGCACCCGCTTCGCCCCCAGCCCGACCGGCTATCTGCACATCGGAGGGGCGCGCACGGCGCTGTTCTCGTGGGCCTACGCGCGGCGCCACGGCGGCCAGTTCATCCTGCGCATCGAGGACACCGACGTGGCCCGGTCGACGCCCGAGGCGGTGCAGGCGATCCTCGACGGCATGACCTGGCTCGACCTGAACTGGGACGAAGGCCCGTTCTACCAGATGCGGCGCATGGAGCGTTACAAGGCGG
>SSSX01000130.1 GCA_015657735.1 Zoogloeaceae bacterium | reverse complement strand
GGTCCACGAATACGACGACCCGGTGCTCGGCGAAGCCTGGGAAGGCGGCCCGGTGCTGCTGTCGTGGTTCGACGACGGCGCCGCACACGACGGCATCAACGTGGTCATCCACGAATTCGCCCACAAGCTCGACATGGGCAATGGCGAGGTCGACGGCTATCCGCGCCTGCCGGCCGACATGAGCGCCAGCGCCTGGGCCGCCGCCTTCCAGCCCGCCTACGACGATTTCTGCCGGCGCGTCGACGGCGGCGAGGACACCGCCCTCGACCCCTACGGCGCCGACCATCCGGCCGAGTTTTTCGCGGTGATGAGCGAAGCCTTCTTCGAGACGCCGGAGCTCCTGCACGGCGACTATCCCGCTGTTTACGAACAACTCTCCCGCTACTACCGGCAAGACCCCGGCGGCGTCGCCGAGCCCCGGTAACAGCGCTGCAACATTTCTTTGCTAGTTGCCTGAAGCCTGTCTAAAGTGATTAGGCCGCTCCGGCATTCCTTAAAGAAAGTGGAGAGTGATTCATGGCTATAACCTGGATTCTGGTCGCCAACGCAAGCCTCGCCCGCCTCTATGCCAACTTCGGTCCGAAGCAGGGCCTCAAGCTCGTCAAGGAACTCGTCCACCCCGAAAGCCGCATGAAGAATTCCGAGCTGTCGTCCGACCGGGCCGGACAGATCCAGTCCAACGGCAGCGGACACGGCGCTCGCGAACAGCAGACTCCGCCCAAGCTCAACGCCGCGAAGACCTTCGCCCAGACCCTCGCCAAGGAACTCTACCTCGGGCGCAGCCGCAACGAATTCGCCCGCGCGATCCTCGTCGCCCCGCCCGCCTTCATGGGCATGCTCAATGCCACCCTCGACGGCCCGACCGCCCAGATGATCACCGACCGCCTCGAGAAGGACTACACCAAGACCCCCGAGCCCGACCTCTGCGGCCACCTCGAAAACTGCATCTTCGTCTGACCTCCGCGCAGCCCGGGGCGCCCGCCGGCGTGCCGCCCCGAGGGAAACATCCGCCCCTCAGGCGGCTGTGACCGGCGTCTCATCCCCCGCTTCTTTACCCCCGACCCGCCTGTAATCCGTGAGGAAGTGCCGCCGGCCCGGCCCGGCGCACGCCTATTCTCGCCACCATTCCATCCAGATTGGTGCGCATCATGAACAAGAATCTCGTCGCCGGCCTGTGCCTCGCCCTTTGCGCGGCGACCCCGCTGGCCGCCCACGCCGGCACCATCACGATCGACGGCAACTTCGCCGACTGGGGCATCACCAACAACGGCACCGCCGCCGGCTGGACACCGAAGGCCGGCGTGCTGTTCGTCGTCGAAGACCAGAGCAACGCCAACGGCGGCTACCTCAACCCCGGCTGGGGCGGCCAGGCCTACGACGCCGAAGCGCTCTACCTGAGCTGGCAGACCAAGGCCAACGGCCTGACCTATCTGGACATCGCCCTCATCACCGGCCACGACCCGAGCACCCCGACCGGCGGCAACAGCTACGGCCGCGGCGACTTCGCGATCGACTTCGGCCGCGACGGCACGTGGGACTTCGGCATCCTCACCGCCAACCGCAGCGCCACGCTGCACCAGGGCGACGTGGTCGCGACCACCAACGCCAACTGGGCCACCGGCCTGTGGAGCGCCCCCGCGGTCTACGATCCGGCCCACTCCAGCTACGTGACCAGCGTCACCGACGGCACCGACGTCGGCGACGCGGCCCTCGCCATCTCGTCGTCGTTCGTCAACATGGGCACGCTCGGCGGCAAGCACTGGTTCTACGAGGTGGAGATTCCGGTCGCCAACTTCGGCAGCTACTGGCAGGGCGCGAACCCCGCCGAAGCCTTCGATGTGCAGTGGACGATGCTGTGCGCCAACGACGTCATCACCCTCGACCCGCCGCTGGCCGTCCCCGAACCCGCCGGCCTCGCCCTGCTGCTGGGCGGCCTCGGCCTCGCCGCCGGTACCGCGCGGCGCCGCACCAAATAAGAACAAGGGAGCATCGCAACATCTTGGGCCGGCGCAAGCCGGCCTTTTTACGTCAACGGCCAGGCCGCCAGCCGGCGGTAGGCCGCCCCGCTGCCGGTCAGGTCCGACTCCACCAGCACCCACTCCGTCACCGGCCAGTCGATCGGTTCGACCGGCGGCAGGCGCTCGGCGGCGTGGCCCTTGCGCAGCAGCGTGACATGCGGAAAGAACGCCGCCCCTTCGCGGCCCGAGGCCAGCCCGATGCCAGCCAGCGCGTGGCGCAGCTCGCCGACCAGCGCGTCCAGCGCCGCCGGCCAGGCCCGGCAGCCGGCCCACACGATGCGGTTGTGCTTCCAGTAGCCGATGCTATCGACGCACAGCCGGAAAGCCTCGCCGCGCACCCCGGCCAGCGCCGCGCCGATGTCGGGCAGGCGCGAGGCGGCCACATCGCCGATGAAATCCAGCGTCAGGTGCAGGGTGTCGCGTCGCATGCGGCGGCCGCCGCACACCGCGTGCGCCGCCGCTGACAGTTCGTCGAGGCGGTCGGCCGCTGCCGGGTCGGGCCACAGGGCCACGAAGACCCGGCGCCGCGCTTCAGCCATCGACCCGCGCCAGCAGCGCCACCGCCTGCGCGGCGATCCCCTCGCCGCGGCCGGTGAAGCCGAGCTTCTCGGTGGTCTTGCCCTTGACGTTCACCGCCGCCGCGGCGACGCCCAGATCGGCGGCGATGTTGGCGATCATCGCCGGCACGAAGGGCAGGATTTTCGGCGCCCGGGCGATCACCGTCGCGTCGACATTCACTGTCTGCCAGCCGGCCGCCCGCGCCGCCGCCGCCGCCTCGCGCAGCAGCAGGCGGGAATCGGCGCCTTCGAAGCGCGGATCGGTGTCGGGAAAATGGCGGCCGATGTCGCCCAGCCCCGCAGCGCCGAGAATCGCGTCGGTGATGGTGTGCAGCAGCACGTCGGCGTCGGAATGGCCGAGCAGGCCGCGGGCAAACGGAATCGTCACGCCGCCGATGATCAGCGGACGGCCGGGAACCAGGGC
>SSSX01000812.1 GCA_015657735.1 Zoogloeaceae bacterium | reverse complement strand
TTCAGGCCGCCGATGGGCAGGACTTCGCCACGCAGCGTGATCTCGCCGGTCATCGCGACATCGCAGCGCACCGGAATGCCGGTGAGCACCGACACCAGACCGGTGCAGATCGCGATGCCGGCGGACGGGCCGTCCTTGGGAATCGCGCCTTCCGGCAGGTGGATGTGGATGTCGGACTTCTGGTAGAAATCCTCCTGGATGCCGAGCGACTTGGAACGGCGGCGCACCACCGACAACGCAGCCTGGATCGACTCCTGCATCACGTCGCCGAGCTTGCCGGTGGTCATCACCTTGCCCTTGCCGGGCAGCGCGACGGCTTCGACGGTGAGCAGTTCGCCGCCGACTTCGGTCCACGCCAGGCCGGTCACCTGGCCGATCTGGTTTTCCTTCTCGGCAACGCCGAAGGTGTACTTGTGCACGCCGAGGTACTTGTCGATGTTCTTCGCGTTCACCACCACCTTGGCCCTGCGCTTGCCCAGCACCAGCGCCTTGACGACCTTGCGGCAGACCTTCGACACCTCGCGCTCGAGCCCGCGCACACCCGCCTCGCGGGTGTAGTAGCGGACGATGTCGCGGATCGCGTCCTCGGTGATCGACAGTTCCTCGCGCTTGATCCCGTTGTTCTTCATCTGCTTCGGAACGAGATAGCGCTGCGCGATGTTGACCTTCTCGTCCTCGGTGTAGCCGGACAGGCGGATCAGTTCCATCCGGTCGAGCAGCGGCGCCGGGATGTTCAGCGTGTTGGCGGTGGCCACGAACATCACGTCGGAGAGGTCGTACTCGACTTCGATGTAGTGGTCGACGAAGGTCGAATTCTGCTCGGGGTCGAGCACCTCGAGCAGCGCCGACGACGGATCGCCGCGGAAATCCTGGCCCATCTTGTCCACCTCGTCGAGGAGGAACAGCGGGTTGCGGACGGCCACCTTCGACATGTTCTGCAGGATCTTGCCGGGCATCGAGCCGATGTAGGTGCGGCGGTGGCCGCGGATCTCGGCTTCGTCGCGGACGCCGCCGAGGCTCATGCGCACGAACTTGCGGTTCGTCGCGCGCGCCACCGACTGGCCCAGCGAGGTCTTGCCGACCCCCGGAGGTCCGACCAGGCACAGGATCGGCGCCTTCAGCTTGTCGACGCGCTGCTGCACCGCGAGATACTCGAGGATGCGTTCCTTGACCTTCTCGAGGCCGTAGTGCTCCTTGTCGAGAATCTTCTCGGCTTCGGCCAGATCCTTGCTGATGCGCGATTTCTTCTTCCACGGCAGGCCGACCAGGGTCTCGATGTAGTTGCGCACCACGGTGGCTTCGGCCGACATCGGCGACATCAGGCGCAGCTTCTTGAGCTCGCCCTGGGCCTTCGCCATGGCCTCCTTGGTCATGCCGGCGGCCTTGATCTTCTTGTCCATCTCTTCGAGATCGGCGCCATCCTCGCCTTCGCCGAGTTCCTTCTGGATGGCCTTGACCTGCTCGTTGAGGTAGTACTCGCGCTGGCTCTTTTCCATCTGGCGCTTGACGCGGCCGCGGATGCGCTTTTCGACCTGCAGGATGTCGAGTTCGGTTTCGAGCTGGTTGAGCAGCCGTTCGAGGCGCTCGCCGGCGTCGAACATCTCGAGGATTTCCTGCTTCTGCTCGAGCTTGAGCGGCAGGTGCGCGGCGATGGTGTCGGCCAGCCGGCCCGGCTCCTCGATACCCGACAGGGAGCTGAGGATTTCCGGCGGAATCTTCTTGTTGAGCTTAACGTACTGGTCGAACTGGCTGATGATGGCCCGGCGCATGGCCTCGACCTCGTTGTCCGGCGTTTCGGCAGCCGGCATCGGCTGGGCCTTGGCGACGAACAGGGTGCGCAGGTCTTCGACCGACAGCACGCGCGCGCGCTGCACGCCTTCGACCAGCACCTTCACGGTGCCGTCGGGCAGCTTCAGCATCTGCAGGATGTTGGCGATACAGCCGAGGTCGTAGAGGTCTTCGGCGGAGGGCTCGTCCTTGGCGGCGGATTTCTGCGCCACCAGCAGGATGCTCTTGCCGGCCTCCATGGCGTTCTCGAGCGCCTTGATGGACTTGGGGCGACCCACGAACAGCGGGATCACCATGTGCGGGAAGACCACCACATCGCGTAGCGGGAGCAGCGGCAGTTCGATCTGGTCTTCGGGGAGGTCAAGCGTGCTCGACATGATTATTCCTTTAAAGGCACTAAGGCCCCATATGGGGCCTCAGCGACATCAATTCAAGCAGTCCGGAGAAAAACTTCTGCTCGATGTCAGTTGGAGCCGGAGACCTTGGGCTGATCGGCGTAGATCAGGATCGGCTGGGTGCCGCCGTCGATCATGCCTTCGTCAATTACTACTTTGGACACATTCTCCATCGACGGCAACTCATACATGGTGTCGAGCAGCACGCCTTCAAGGATCGAACGCAGACCGCGGGCCCCGGTCTTGCGCTTGAGCGCCCTGCGCGCGATGGCCTGGAGGGCGGCCGGACGCACCTCGAGTTCGACGCCTTCCATCGAGAACAGTTTCTGGTATTGCTTGATCAGTGCGTTCTTCGGTTCGACGAGGATCTGGATCAGCGCATCCTCGTCGAGCTCCTGCAGGGTCGCGACGACCGGCAGACGGCCGATCAGCTCGGGGATCAGGCCGAACTTGATCAGATCCTCGGGTTCGACGTTGCGCAGGGATTCGGAGAGATTGCGGCTCTCGCGGCTCTTCACCTCGGCACCGAAACCGATGCCGACCTGCTCGGTACGGTTGCGGATCACCTTGTCGAGACCGTCGAAGGCGCCGCCGCAGACGAACAGGATGTTGGTCGTATCGACCTGCACGAAATCCTGGTTCGGGTGCTTGCGGCCGCCCTGCGGCGGAACCGACGCGATGGTGCCCTCGATGAGCTTGAGCAGGGCTTGCTGCACGCCTTCGCCGGAGACGTCGCGGGTGATCGACGGGTTGTCGGACTTGCGCGAGATCTTGTCGATCTCGTCGATGTAGACGATGCCCTGCTGCGCCTTGTCCACTTCGTAGTCGCACTTCTGGAGCAGCTTCTGGATGATGTTCTCGACGTCCTCGCCGACGTAACCGGCTTCGGTCAGCGTCGTCGCGTCGGCCATCACGAAAGGCACGTTGAGCAGGCGGGCCAGAGTCTGGGCGAGCAGCGTCTTGCCGGAGCCGGTGGGGCCGACCAGCAGGATGTTGCTCTTCGACAGCTCGACGTCGTCGTGGGTCTTGGAGAGATGGCGCAGGCGCTTGTAGTGGTTGTACACCGCCACCGAGAGGATGCGCTTGGCCGCCTTCTGGCCGATCACGTACTGGTCGAGGATGTCGCTGATCTCCCTGGGCGACGGCAGTTCGCCCTTCGTACCCTTGGCGCTGCCGGTATCAGCAGTAATTTCATCGCGAATGATGTCGTTGCAGAGCTCGATGCATTCATCGCAGATGAACACCGACGGACCCGCGATCAGTTTGCGGACCTCGTGTTGGCTCTTGCCGCAGAACGAGCAATACAGGAGCTTCTCGCCGCTCGTTTTCTTGTCCGCCATTACTGCCCTTTCTCTCTGTGCTGGATGCTAGGGAACGATCAAGCCGCGTCGGCGCGGCTGGAGAGGACCTTGTCGACCAGGCCGTAGCGCACGGCTTCTTCGGCCGACATGAAGTTGTCGCGGTCGGTGTCGCGCTCGATCGCCTCGACCGGCTGGCCGGTGTGCTTGGCCAGCATGGCGTTGAGCTTGGCACGCAGGGCGAGGATCTCGCGGGCGTGGATTTCGATGTCCGACGCCTGACCCTGGAAACCGCCGAGGGGCTGGTGGATCATGATCCGGGAGTTGGGCAGCGAGAAACGCTTGTCCTTCGCGCCGGCCGCCAGCAGGAAGGCGCCCATGCTGGCCGCCTGCCCGATGCACAGCGTGCTCACGTCCGGCTTG
>SSSX01000811.1 GCA_015657735.1 Zoogloeaceae bacterium | reverse complement strand
CTTACCGAAGTCGAAAAATACGACGTGCCGGGCGGCCCCGACGACATGGAAATCCGCGCCGACGGCAAGGAGCTGTGGGCCACGGCGCGCTTCGCCCGCAAGGTTCAGGTCGTGAACCTGGAGCAGAAGAAGCTCTCCCATTCAATCCCGGTCGGGCGCTCGCCCCACGGCGTTTCCTTCATCAGCCACGCCGGGAGGCAATGATGCGGCAATCGCTCGGCGGCCTCCTCGCCACCGCCCTGCTCGCCTCGGCAGGCGTCGCCCACGGCGCCGATCCGGCCTGCAAGGGCACGCTCTACCTCACCCTCGACACCGGCAATATGCGTCACGCCGAGGCGATCGCCGAAATCCTCAAAAAACACCGGATCAGGGCCACTTTCTTCGTCGCCCAGGAAAAAACCCTGCGCGGCGACATGGCCCTCGATGCCGGCTGGGCGGGTTACTGGAAGGCCCGCGTCGCCGAAGGGCACGCCTTCGGCAGCCACACCTGGCAGCACGGCTCCTTCCGCAAGGATGAAGCCGGCGGCAAGGTGACCTACCGCCTGATGGACGGCAGCCAGCGCGTCCTCGACGCTGAGCAGGTCTGCACCGAACTGAAGAAACCCGACCTCCGCTTCGCCGAACTCACCGGTCGCCGGCTCGATCCGCTGTGGCGCGCACCGGGCGGCCGCACCACACCCAACACGCTGAAGGCCGCCGAGGCCTGCGGCTACCGTCACGTCGATTGGGCGGCGGCCGGCTTCCTCGGCGACGAACTGCCTTCCGACGCCTACCCGAACGAAGCCCTGCTCAAACGCGCCCTTGCCGGCCTTCGCGACGGCGACATCCTGATGGCGCACCTCGGCATCTGGTCGCGCAAGGATCCCTTTGCCCCGATGCTCGATCCGCTGATCGGCGGCCTGAAGGCCCGGGGCTTCTGCTTCGCCACCATTCCGAGCTGACGATGCAAACCCTCACCGATCTGTTCGTGGCCTTCCAGGGCTGGCTGTTCGACACCTTCGTGCAGCCGCTGCTGTTCGCCCTCGGCCTCGCGAGTTACGTCGAAATGGGCTTCGACGGCGTCGAATTCGTGCTGTTCGGGTGCATCGAACTGGCCATCGCCTACTCGCTGATGCGCCCGCTCGAAGCCTGGTGGCCCGCCGAAAAATGGGTCCAGCGCCGGGCGGTCCGGGTGGACGTGATCTACTCGGTGCTCAACCGGATCGGCATCGTGCCGCTGGCGGTCTTTGCGCTACTGGCGCCGGGCTTCATCGAGCTGGAAAGCTGGCTGCGCTTCCACGACATCATCCCCCGCCAACTCGAAGACTGG
>SSSX01000810.1 GCA_015657735.1 Zoogloeaceae bacterium | reverse complement strand
TCCGGTGACGCTGGGCGATCAGCAGGCTGGTGTTCATCTGGTCGAGGAACTTGGCGCGGTTGGCGAGGCCGGTGAGGGCGTCGTGGGTGGCGAGGTAATGGATGCGCTGCTCGGAGGCCTTGCGTTCGGAGATGTCGGTGGCGGTCAGGATCACGCCCTGCAGTTGGCCGTGGGCGTCGAGGTGGGGCGCGTCGGTGACGATGGCGGTGAGCAGCCCGCCGTCGGCGCAGCGCAGTTCCTGCTCGTAGGTGGAGGCTTCGCCGCGCTGCAGGCGGGCCGCCAGCGTCTGGCTGCGCGCCGGGTCGCTGCCTGGCCACAGGCTGTCGAACGGTTTGCCGATGAGTTCGCTGTCGGGATAGCCGAGCATCGAAACCAGCCGCGGGTTGAGAAAGGTGAAGCGCAACTCGGCGTCGAGGGCCGCGATGCCGTCCTGCGACAGGTTGACCAGCGTGCTGTAGCGCGTTTCGCTGGCGCGCAGCGAGGCGGTGGTGCGGTACAGCGCGGTGGCGCGCTGGCGGCTGGCGAAGACGGAGGCGGTGAGCAGCACGAACAGTCCGCCGATCACCGCCACCGCGGCTTCCTCGAGGCGCAGCGCGTCCCGCTCGGCGGGCGAGCGCGGCACGCTCTCGAACAGCAGCGTCCACACCCGGTTGTCCAGTTCGAGGACGGAGCGCCGCACGAGCGCGTCGTCGGAGCGGATGCGTTCGGGGTGGCTGTCGTAGAGCAGGCAGGCCGGGCTGTCGCAGTGACCTTCGTACAGCCGGATGCGGCTCGTCGATTCGCCCAGCGTGCCGGAGATCAGGTCGCCCAGCCGGAAGGGGCTGTACACCCAGCCGGCCAGCGCCCGCGCCCGCTGGGCCGGCGTGTCGAGCGGCGCGCCGCGGCGGTACACCGGGAGGTAGAGCAGCACGCCGGCCTGCACGTCGGTGCTGGTCTCCTGGACCAGCCGCACCTTGCCGGACAGCGACGGCACGCCAAGGCTGCGGGCCCGCTCCATCGCCTCGTGGCGGACCGGCTCGGACAGCATGTCGTAACCGAAGGCGCGCTGGTTGCGCCAGTCGAAGGGTTCGAGGTAGATGATCGCGCTGTATTCGTCGCGCGGCCCCGGCGGCGTGACCCGATAGTTGGGGAAGCCTTCGCGGCGTACCTGCCGTTCGTGGCTGGCCAGTTTTTCGGGCGGGATGGAGACCGCGAAGCCGACTCCCTGGATGCCGGCGTAGTCGGCGTGCAGGCGCAGGCCGGCGACGTACTCGTGCCAGTCCTGGCGGGTGACCTCGTCGGATGCCGCAAACAGCGCCCGTGCGCCGCGCAGCACCTGGCGGTAGGCCTTGAAGCGCTCCTCGATCTTGAGCAGGATTTCGCTGGTTTCGAGCGTGAAGGCGCCTTCCCGGGCCTGAACATGGGCCCGTTCGATGCGCTCGACGGCCACGCCGCCGACGACGCCGGCCAGCAGCAGGGCGACGAGAGTCGGCGCGGCGATCGCGCGCGCCAGAGTGCGCGCCTCATCGCGGGCAAACGCCTTCATGGTCCGGCCCCCTTTGTCGCGGAAACAGGTGTCAACTTAGCAGCTGGGCGATGTCTTGGTAACGGCAATTGCGGGGGCAATATTGACCGCCGTGACTGCGTTCCTGTTTCGGGGCATGCGGTGCGCACCGCAACGACGTCGAGATGTCATAATTAAAAGGTTTGATGATCGCCGTCGGGGCGGCGCCGGGCAGGCCGGCGGCGTGCCGGCCGTGAACCGCTTATCCAAGGACTCTCGATGATTCTCGTCACCGGCGGCGCCGGCTTCATTGGTGCAAACTTCGTACTCGACTGGCTGCGCAACTGCGATGAGCCGGTGGTGAATCTGGATGCCCTGACCTACGCGGGCAACCTCGAAAACCTCGCCTCGCTGGCCGGCGATGCGCGTCACCTCTTCGTGCAGGGCGACATCTGCGACCGCGAGCTGGTCGACCGCCTGCTGGCCCGTCACCGTCCGCGCGCCATCGTCCATTTTGCCGCCGAAAGCCACGTCGACCGCTCGATCCACGGCCCCGGCGACTTCATCCGCACTAACGTGAACGGCACCTTCACGCTGCTCGAAGCCGCCCGCGGCCACTGGATGAGCCTCGACGGCGACGAAAAGGCCGCGTTCCGCTTCCATCACGTGAGCACCGACGAGGTCTACGGCTCCCTCGGCCCCCGCGACCCGGCCTTCACCGAAACCAAGACCTACGAGCCCAACAGCCCCTACTCGGCCAGCAAGGCCGCCTCCGACCACCTCGTGCGCGCCTGGCACCACACCTACGGGCTGCCGGTCACCACCAGCAACTGCTCCAACAACTACGGTCCCTACCATTTTCCGGAAAAGCTGATCCCGCTGATCATCGCCAACGCGCTGGCCGGCAAACCGCTGCCGGTGTACGGCGACGGGCAGCAGATCCGCGACTGGCTGTTCGTCAGCGACCACTGCAGCGCGATCCGCGCGATCCTCGACAAGGGCAAATCGGGCGAGGTCTACAACGTCGGCGGCTGGAACGAGAAACCCAACATCGAGATCGTGAACACCCTGTGTGCGCTGCTCGACGAACTCCAGCCCGACCCCGCCGGCAGCTACAGCCGGCTCGTCACCTTCGTCGCCGACCGCCCCGGCCACGACCGCCGCTACGCCATCGACGCCCGCAAGATCGAACGCGAACTCGGCTGGCGCCCGTCCGAAACCTTCGAAACCGGCATCCGCAAGACCGTCGCGTGGTATCTCGCCAACCAGGAATGGGTCGCCCACGTGCAGAGCGGGGCGTATCGCGAGTGGGTCGAAACCAACTACGCTGCCCGCTAGGCCCGCGATGAAAATCCTCCTCCTCGGCAAGAACGGTCAGGTCGGCTGGGAACTCCAGCGCAGCCTCGCGCCGCTCGGCGAAGTGATCGCCCTCGGCCACGCCGGCGCGGCCGGCCTGGCGGGCGATTTCGCCCAGCCGGAAAGCCTCGCCGCCACCGTGCGTGCGGTGGCGCCCGGGCTCATCGTCAATGCCGCTGCCCACACCGCCGTCGACAAGGCCGAGAGCGAGCCCGAGCTGGCCCGCGCCATCAACGCGCAGGCTCCGGCCGTCCTCGCCCGCGAGGCCGCCGCGCTGGGTGCGCTGCTGGTCCATTACTCCACCGACTACGTCTTCGACGGCAGCGGCAGCGCCGCGTGGGTCGAAGATGCCCCCACCGGCCCGCTGTCGGTGTATGGCGCCACCAAGCTCGCCGGCGAAGAAGCCATCCGCGCGAGCGGCTGCCGCCACCTGATCCTGCGCACCAGCTGGGTCTTTGCCGCCCGCGGCGGCAACTTCGCCAAAACGATGCTGCGCCTCGCCGCCGAGCGCGACCGGCTCACCGTCATCGACGACCAGCACGGCGCCCCCACCGGCGCCGAACTCATCGCCGACGTCACCGCCCACGCCGCCCGCGCGACCCTCGCCAACCCGCCACTCGGTGGCACCTATCACCTCGCCGCCGCCGGTGAAACCACCTGGCACGGCTACGCCCGCCACGTCATCGAGGCCGCCCGCGCCCGCGGCGTGCCGCTCAAGGTGGCGGCCGACGCGATCGTCCCGGTCGCCACCAGCGCCTTTCCGACCCCGGCGCGGCGCCCGGCCAACTCGCGCCTCGACACCCGCAAGCTGCGGCACGCCTTCGGGCTCGTGCTGCCGGCCTGGCAGCAGGGCGTCGAGCGCATGCTCGATGAAATCCTCCCGAATTGAACTGACACGGACGCTCCCATGACCACCGCGCAACGCAAAGGCATCATCCTCGCCGGCGGCTCCGGCACCCGGCTGCACCCGGCGACCCTCGCCGTCTCCAAGCAGCTGATCCCGGTCTACGACAAACCGATGATCTACTACCCCCTCAGTACCCTGATGCTGGCGGGCATCCGCGACATCCTCGTCATCTCCACCCCGCAGGACACGCCGCGCTTCCAGCAGCTGCTCGGCGACGGCCACCAGTGGGGGCTCAACCTGCAGTACGCCGTCCAGCCCAGCCCGGACGGCCTCGCCCAGGCCTTCGTGATCGGCGAACAGTTCGTCGGCAGCGGCCCCAGCGCCCTCGTCCTCGGCGACAACCTGTTCTACGGCCACGACTTCGCCGCCGGCCTGCGCGCCGCCAGTGCCCGCGACGACGGCGCCACCGTCTTCGCCTACCCGGTGCATGATCCCGAGCGCTACGGCGTCGTCGAATTCGACGCCGCC